>JAOZSC010000056.1:1344-7314 GCA_029939875.1 Desulfobacterales bacterium | reverse complement strand
TCCCGCGATCCAATTTCACCCACTGAAATCGACAGTTCTTCGCGATTTTCAACCTTGTCGACCCGGCCGTCACGAATCCAGACCACCTGATCGGACACATTGAGCATTTTGAAATCATGGGTGGCCGAGATGACTGTCACATTTCTCTCATGGCTCAAGCGTTTCAGCAGGGAAATGATCTCCTCGCCGGTGTTCAGATCCAGATTGCCGGTGGGCTCATCGGCCAGGATGATGGCCGGATCGTTGGCCAGGGCCCGGGCAATGGCGACGCGCTGTTGCTGGCCGCCGGAAAGCTCAAAAGGCTTATGGTGGTATCGATCCCCCAGCCCCACCATCTCCAGCAGCTGCATGCCTTTTTCCACCGCAGTGTCGTTGTGCACACCGGCAAAAATCATCGGCAGGGTGATGTTTTCCAAGGCTGTCATCACCTGGATGATGTTAAATGTCTGGAAAATATAGCCGATTTTGCGGCATCGCAGCCAAGCCAGTTCGTAGGCGTCCAGTTGAGCGATGTCGACCTCGTCGATAAAAACCTTGCCGGTAGTGGGTTTATCCAGCCCTCCGATCATGTTAAAAAGGGTGCTTTTGCCGGAGCCCGACGGTCCCATGATGGAAATATAGTGCCCGCGGGAAATTTCCAGGTCGATTCCCTTGAGGGCCTGGACATCCACCTTGCCAAGCTTGAATGTCTTGGTGACATTGGTTACACGAACGATGCTGCTGCTTTCTGCCATAAGGTCTACCTGTCGCTGCGCTCCGCATAGCGCGCGGCGCATAGAGTTGTCTGATTTACGCTTATCTGATTATTTTAGGTTCTGCCTTTCATTTCCCGCTTTCAACTTTAGTATTTTAACTATGAGCTATCAGCTACGAGCTTTTTTTGCCTTTCTCTCTGCGCCATGCGCTCTGCGCTTTGCGATTACTGCTCCGCGCGCATCGCTTCCACCGGCTGCATCCTGGCGGCCACCAGGGCCGGGTACAAAACTCCCAGCAGACTCAACGCAAAGCCCACCGCCGTGGCGACCAGGAGGGAACCAGCAAACGCGGACCAGGAAATAGCCGTGATCGCCACTGTGCCGAAGTGCACCATGGAATTGAGCAGGGCAAAAAGCCCGCCGATTATCGCTCCCCCGCCGGCGCCTGCAACACCCTGCATACCGGCTTCCAGGACGAACAGGCGCAAAATAAACCGGTCCAGGGCGCCCAGGCATTTCATGGTTCCGATTTCCCGAAAGCGTTCGGTCACGGCCATCAGCTGGGCGTTGATGATTCCCACCACGCATACCAGCAGGGACAAAATTACGATCCATCGCTGCTTGGGGCTGCTGTCGATGCGGGTGTCCGAGGGGCCGATGTCATATCCGGAGCGAACCAGGGCCTGGCGCAGCGCCGGATCCCCGGTGGCCAGCAGGCCATTGCCCAGGTCATTGGTCACGCTGACAAAACTGAGAAAAGAAACCGCCAGAACCAGGCTCAAGGTGGTAATGAGCGAGCGGAAAAAGCGGACCTTGATGCTTTCAAAGGAAATTTGTACCGATTTCATGAAAGGAAGTACTACCTGCCTCTGCACCGTCTGCGATGTTCGATCCGTTTCTGGCGGCAGGGGCTGGTCGGTCATGAGCAAATCCTTTCATTGTGATCGCAGTTATGAAATTGTATACTTAGGCAACGAATTTTCGTAACACATCCGGGAGCCCTTGTAAATGAGAATGATTCCTGATTGTTCAGCAGTTAAGCTTATTTTTTGCGGATCAGGTAAACCCCGTCGCGTACACTCAACATTACTTTTTCAACCTGGCGCTCATTTTTCACTTTTTCGTTAAAGGCCGCAATCGCCCGGGCGTTTTCATTGGTGATGTTCTCTTTAAAAATCTTGTTGCGCCAGAATACATTGTCCGCGAAAATAAGACCTCCGGGCTGCAAGATCCGCAGCGCTTCGTCAAAATAGCGGCCGTAAGAGGGCTTGTCGGCATCAATAAAGACAAAATCAACGCTGCCAGCCGGAATATTGCCCAGGGTTTCCATGGCCGGGGCTACTTTCAGCTGGATTTTGTTGCCGTGGGGGCTTTTGTTGAAATAGCGCCTGGCAATGTCGGCAAATTCCGGGCTGTTTTCACAGGTGATCAATATACCTTCTTCCGGCAGAGCCTCGGCCATGACCAGGGCGGAAAAGCCGGTAAAGGTGCCCACTTCGACGACCTTGCGGGCGGAAGAGATTTTAATGAGCAACTGCAGCAGTTTACCCTCCACCCGGCCGATGCTCCAACGGGAGCGCCCGGTAATTTTTTCCGTTTCCGCTATCAATTCTTCCAGCAGGGGCGAAACCGCGTCGGTATGGGCGGTGACGTAATTTTCGATCTGTTCAATTTTGCTGATTTCCATATTATTTTTCCGAAAAGGCTTGCTGAAGCGAGAAAATCGGACTTTTTACAGGTTCATCATAGCGAGAGAGTCCATCCACAAACAGCATTTTCAGGCCTGGAGCGGCGTTTTTGCGCTTTGGGATTTTTAGAAAACAGCTCTTCAGCCGACCCACAGGCAACGGACGACGGACCAATTGCGTTTCAATTGAGGTCTGAGTGTATGAAAGCACGGCGGCGGTGTCAAGCGTGAAAAGGGGCGCAGTGGGCTGCGGGTGCATGGGTGCTGCTGCCCGGTTCCAGGCTTGACAGCTCAAGGGCTTTTTGGCATATAAGGTCTATCTTCCACCCCTATTTTGAGTTGAGCCCCCGATGAAAAAAAAAATCCCGCGGGCGACGGACCTCGGTGGTGATGCCGGTGGTGAACCGAACCCTGCCCAATCACCCGGGTCTGCCGCAGACGCTGTCCCCGACCATGTCCAGATCCAGACCATCACGGGTTGCAATGGCGCCTGTATATTTTGCCCGAACGGTAAAACCCGGCGTAAAATTCCCCTGGGGCAGCGCATGGCGCCGGATCTTTTTCACTCCATCGTGGATCAGTGCCTGGAGCTGGGAATACGGCGGTACTCCGTTTACCTGATGAATGAGCCCATGCTGGATCAGGATTTGCCCCGACGGGTTGCCTATATCAGCACCCGCATCCAAAAACCACAGTATGTCAAGGTTACCAGCCACGGGGGGCTGCTGACCGAGTCCATGGCCAAAGGGCTGCTGGACGCGGGTTTGGATAAACTCAAAATTTCCGTGCAAAGCCTGAATCCCGAGACTTACAGAAATATCATGGGCTTGCGCCTGGATCGGACCCTGCAAAACATTGATCGTTTCCTGGAGATCAAGCAGCGTGGGGGCTATAAACTGCCGCGCATGGAGATCGTGATGGTCGACTCGGTTCAGACCCGCGATGAAATTGCTGACATCCGCCGCTACTGGCACCAGCGGGGTATCAAACTGTACGTCGAACCGGTGGAAAACCGGGCTGACCAGGCCGGTATCCGCAAGACAGCTGTCGGCGCGGAAAAATTGCGTGCCTTTTCCTGGTGCCGGCGACTGATGGAGCAGATTTATATTCTCTATGACGGTCGCATGGTGCAGTGCTGCGCGGACTGGGAGCAGCAAAGCATCATGGGCGATCTTCGCACCGAGCGCCTGGCCGATGTCTGGTACGGCCCTCGCTACAGGCAGTACCGGCGCCGGTTTGCGGCCGGCGATGTCCACGGTATGATCTGCGAAGACTGCCGCAAGCAGCGGCCGCAGCATAAAAAAAGTCTAAGAGAAGAAGTGCCTAAAGTGCGCTAAGGTGCCTAAAGTTAAGGAATTCTATCTGTTTTATTGAATAAAAAATCAAGATGAGCCAATATATCTATTTCAGATCTCATCATTCAGCTTGAGAAAATAGCGGCGATTATTTATCTGTGGCGGGATTGCATAAAAATTGGAAAATGGCACTCAGGTGTCAGCCCAGCGATTCAGAAAACCGGCCGCCTGGCGGGCACCATCCAGATCCAGCGGCGCAGGTCCCGGACGTCGGGTCCGGGAAAGCATCTGTGCCATGTCGTCGCTCAAACCAACCGGGTCCAGATCATTTTCCGACAATATCCGCAGGGGCAAAAAGTTTTTAATTTTTTCGACCCGCAGGGGCTGCTCCTGCTGGCGCGAATAGGGACAAACCAGAGCCGGCACGCCGGTTGACAGAAGATCCATGCAGGTGTTGTATCCGGCCAGGCTTACAGACAGGTCAGCTGCCCACAAATAGTCCACGAAACGCTTGGTATAACGCCGGACGCGCAGGCCCGGCCCGCTGCGGGCGCCCAGGGATTTATATTCGTGCTCTTCCATGAAGGGTCCGGCAAAGGCTTCCAGGCGCACAGGCAGCCGATCGTGCAGCAACCGGCAGGCATCCAGCACTGCGGTCATGAGCCGGTGGCCCGAACGGCCGCCGCCGGCGCTGGCGACGATAAGTTTTTGTCCCGGGGCAATCCCCAGCTCCCGGCGCAGCCGCTGGCCGGCCGCCGGATTCCCCTGCCGCGTGATAAAGCCCGTGTAGATGACCGGGATATCGATGTCGGCTACCCGGGCAAAGGTGTCATCCAGTGGCAGAAGACTTCCATCGGAATGTACCAGCAGCAGGTCGAAACCGGTGTTGAGTTTTTTTAGCACCCGGTTTTCAAAGGCTGCCGGGTTCTTTTTTTCCACCAGAATATCCCGCAGGCTGCAGACGGTTTTAACATTGCCAAATTTGCCCCCGCGAATATCCTCCAATAGCGGGTCCAGCTCGAAGCCGAACATGGATCGGCCGAAGGGATACAGCTCAACAATGAAAATATCCGGCTGTTGGCGTTTAAACAGCCCGTGGAGAATCCGGCGGCGGGCGCGCTGGATCTGTTCGACGGTTCTGCCGGGATCCCCGGAAATCAGGGTCGTAAACTGCTCATCCATGTACAAAGTGGGCAGGCGTACAAAATTAACGTGTGCCGGCAAATCCAGCTGCACATCCTGTCCACCGGCAACCAGTGTGACCTCATGATCGGACAGGGCGCGGGCAAATTCCAGGCTGCGCACCAGATGCCCCATGCCCCAGACGTATTGACAGTAAAAAATGATGTTCATGGTTTTAGTATCTTAATTGTAATTTTTTTGTCCTCCAGGCGGATTCGCCACCAAGACACCAAGACCCGAAGATGAATATTAACCAAAGGTTTCTCTTTGTGTCTTAGAGCCTTTGTGGCAATTTTTCCGGTTTATCCAGGTTGGGTTCCGGGGTCTGCCAAATCCCGGAAGTCAACCAGGTGCAATTGATGGCTTTTAGCCAGCGTTTTTAAAAGTATTTCCATAAAATCAAAGGCGGCGTCGTTCATCATTCGGTGATGAATCATAATCCCGCAATAATTGGATGCAATTGCCTGATGAAGCTCTGTGAAAAGGTTTTGCCAACCCGCAGCAGGATTTTTTTCCTTGCGTGTATGCAGATCAACATTGATGAAATAGTCAGGCAAGCCCGGAGGCGACGGTATCTTGTTTGTCTGGCTGCGTGATACCGCTGCATATCCCAGCTCCCTTAACAGTTGAAGGGTATCGCTGCCGCAGCGATTCCACGGGGGGGTAAAGATTGGATAAAAGCGGGCGCCCATCAGGTTTTCCAGTCGCTGCCGGCCGCGTCGGATATCCCGTTCGAGCTGGACACGGGAACGGGCGGGACCGAATTCCTGCTTTTTGCCTTGCCGCTCATGGTTTGCATGCCGCCATCCATGCTGGTGCCAACACCAGAGAGAGGCAGTCTTTTTGCCGGCTTTATTGAGTGCCAGCCAGCGGGGCCGGGTCAGCCAGGCGGGGACAACCGCCAGGGCCAGGGGCACCCGATGGCGGGAAAACATTTCCAGCAGGTGGGCAAACCGGCTGCCGGGCACCGCAATATCGTCAGCCCTGAAAAAAATGCGGGCACCCCCATGGCCCCTGGAGCGCATACCCGCGGGGGCCAGGCAGCGCTCGATCCTGGATGTGAGATCCGGCAGGGGGTGTTGCCAGATGGAAGAAACAAGAGGTTGCATGT
>JAOZSC010000056.1:0-1244 GCA_029939875.1 Desulfobacterales bacterium | reverse complement strand
TTCGAGCCACCGGGCCGTATGGACGGCTCCGTCCAGATCCAGGTTGACCGTCGTCGGTTTTGCCAAAGTCAGCTTTTGGTCCATCAGGTCGACCAGGCGTCCGGGGCGCAAATCTTCGTCATCGAGGAGCGTCAAGGCTCCCAGTCTGTCCAGCCGGCCGGCTCGCAGCCCCTGCTCCCGATTCTGGGCAAACGGCCACACCAGCGCGGGCACGCCGGTTGCCAGGATGTTCATGGTGGTATTATATCCGCCCATGCTGACGGATAAATCGGCCGCCGCCAGGAGGGATAAAAAGTCGGGGGTAAATTTTTCCACGGTAACCCTCGGCCCGACCAGTTTCTGCAGGCCTTTGAATTCGTGCGGTTGCACAAACGGGCCGCTGAAGACTTTCAAGCGACAGGGCCTTTTAGCCGCCAGCCGATCAAAGGCCCGCATGACGGCTTCCAGCAACGGTGCGCCCACACTGCCGCCGCCGGCACTGGCAATGATCAGGGCCTCATCTTTTCGAAGGTGCAGCTGCCGGCGGATTTTTGCGGCTGAATTGGCGGCGGGTCTGGGGGCGATGTAGCCGGTATACACCACGGGAATCGCAATTTCATCGAACTGGTCGAAGGTTTCGTTGATTTGTGCCAGCCGGGGATCGGCATGCACCAGCACGGCATCAAAATAGTGGTTGAGGGTTTTGACCGCCCGGGTTTCGTGCTTGAGCGCATCTGGTTTTTCCACCAGGATGTCCCGCACACTGCATATCACCCGACAGCGGGTCTGTCGATGATGGCGCAATTGATGTAAAACCGGGTCCAGTTCGAAACGAAACGCTTTGCGGCCGAAGGGATAAAGTTCGATGAGAAAAACATCCGGTTTTTCGCTCTCAAAAAGGCCCAGCAGGCACTGCAGTCGTTCGGCTTTGATTCGCTCCAGGGGGGTGTCACCCCGGGAACTGAAAAGCCCCTTGAATTCCCGGTTCATCTGCAGATCGGGAAGACGGACCTGCCGGACATGGTCTGGCAGCGGGCTGTCGACCTGCGGGCCGCCGGTGACCAGGATCACCTCATGGGCGGAAAGCGCCCGGCAGATTTCCAGGCTGCGAAACAGGTGCCCGATGCCCAGGACGTGCTGACAGTAAATGACGATTTTCACCTGCGGGGCCTCAAATCGAGGGTTCGTATTAATGTGCGCACTGGCAAGCTCTTCGAATATACGGCAAAAAGCCGGTCCTTATCTTTTTTCATGTTTGCCCGGTT
>JAOZSC010000055.1:9487-10288 GCA_029939875.1 Desulfobacterales bacterium | reverse complement strand
CGTTTCCGGTGGCCCGGCTCACCAGTGCAGCAGCAAGAAACGTATCCGGCTCCTGTCCGGACGAAAGCTTTCCCATAAAGCGGGAAAAATGCAGATCGATCCGGCTAAACAATCCGGTGGTGGCTAAAAATTTTAAAAAATCCGGTTGCATGAATCATTTAACTCTTTGCATACCCTGGAACCAGGGTGTTTCCAAGGGCATCGATGAACTCCACCGGCGGAAGATCGTGGAAAATGCCGTACTCCGGTCCCCGGGAGGCATCAACGCCGCGCAGAAAAATATAAAAAATTCCGCCGAAATCATTCTTATACCGGTAACCGGGACGATGCAGCTTCAAATAAAGATGCAGCGCCAGGGTGTAGATATGGTATTGCAGGATGTAATAGTCGCTGTGCATGGTGTGCTTAAGGTGCTTGCGATGATAGGCTTCGGGGGAAAATCCCAGGTGATTGGATTTCCAGTCCACCAGGTAAAAACGGTCCCGGTGTTCAAACACCAGGTCCACGTATCCCTTCATGAATCCGCGGGTGGGTGCAAAAGTCAGTTTGCCGAGCAGTTCAGGAAAATCCGCAAAAAGCCGGCCACGTTGGTGCTGTTCAAACACTCGGCGCAAATCCCGCGGGCCGGCCGGATTCAGGGGGAAATAAAATTCCATCTCGTTGACCCGATCCTTCATGCCCAGCGTGGAAAGGGTCAACTGCGGCAGATCCGATACCAGGGGCACTGCCAGAACATTTGTGATGGCTCGGCAGACGGTCGGGAGCCATTTCAGGTCCAACCCGTATTGCTGCAATTTTTGT
>JAOZSC010000055.1:0-9477 GCA_029939875.1 Desulfobacterales bacterium | reverse complement strand
GGTTCACCAATTGCTTCAGAGGTCCCGCGTTTTCCTGGGAATAGTCACAGTGCTCCAGGACATCATGGAAGAAATTTCCACTGCGGGCTCCCCGGGGAAAGGCATAAATAGATGCGATCTCACTGTCGCCGGCAGTCAGAACGGATTCGGGCGCCAGCAGGGATTCGTCCCCCCACGGCAGTGGGGAAGAGTCCCGGTCCGGTTGATCCACATCCGGTGCTCCCCGTGACACGAGAAAGGAGTAACTGGTGATTTTCCAGCCACGGTCGATTTTACCGGCAAAGTTGCGGCAAAACAGCCGCCCGCAGCTTTCTTCGGGGGGAGGCACCGGCACCGGTGCCTTCGACGGCACGGGCAGCGGCAGCAGTTGAATGCTGTTTTGGGAACGCTCGCTGAGACGAGTTAAATCTTTGCGCATATCGGCATCGGTTTTTGCCGTCATGATTGTCTGCAGGGCTTCGATGGGTTCTGCGGCCGGCTCAAGCGCACTACCGTGCAGCAGATAAGCCAGGGCGGAGGTCTGTGTCCGGTTGATACGTCCCCAGGCAAGATAACAGCGCTCTTTGGCCCGGGTCAGCGCCACGTAAAGCAGGCGTACATTTTCCGACAGCAGCTCATTTTGCGCCAGCACGATGTGACGATCACCGGCCGTCGCATCCAGGTCAACGGTGAGCTGCCGATCGGCATCCGGGTCATGAAACGTAATTTCCGAACCCCTCACCAGCGAATCCTCCCACGCGAAAGGACAAAACACCACCCGGTACTCCAGACCCTTGCTTTTGTGGATGGTCACAATTTTAACGGCCTTCTCATCGCTTTCCAGGCGCAGTTGGGTCTCTTCGCTCTGGGGATTCGCGGCGTTGCGCTGGGCAGCCAGCCATTTTACCAATCCGGTTATCCCCGGATTGGCCTGGGTGGACTGGCGATGCAGAATTTCAGCCAGATGCAGAACATTGGTCAGTCGCCGTTCCCCATCCGTGAAGGCCAGCAGACGTTGTTTTACCTGCTCGTCATCTAAAAGCTGCCGGAACATACGGATGAAGCCATAGCGTTGCCAGAGGTGAAAATAGCGGCTGAAGCGCATCCGGTACGATTCCCACCACTGGGATTCGGGATCATCGATCAGCAGATCCCTGGCCTGGGCCCCCAGCATGTCTGTTGCCAGTGCCGCCTTGAGATGAGAGATACCGGCGGGATCGGCAACGGCGGACAGGATCGTTTGCATTTCCGCGGCCTCAAAGGAAGCAAAAATATTGCCTGTGCTGTAGAGCACCGAAGGGATGCCAGCGGCAGTCAGAAAATATTTTATCACCCGGGCTTGATCATTTTTACGAACCAGCACGGCCACATCGCCAGGCGCAACCGGGTCTGAAGCCACCAGCAGTTGGCCGATTTCAAGCGCCACCGCCCGGGAGATAAGCCGCACGGCCTCGGGTTTGTTGACGGGTTTTTTCTGTTCGGAAAAACGGCTGGCGTCCAGGTACCAGAGGACAAAGGGGGGAACCGGATCCTGTGGGTCGATGGACGCCCCTGGGGCAGGTCTGCCGGATTCAAAGGGGATTTCGTCAAATACAAAGGGCGGGCGAACGTGTGAAAAAATGGTGTTAACGGCTGTGATTAACCGGGGCTGCGAGCGCCAGTTGTCAGTCAGGGTAAATTTATCATCGGCATGCCGGGCGGCTTTGATGTATGAGAATATGTCCGCCCCCCGAAAACCGTAGATCGCCTGCTTGGGGTCGCCGATCATAAACAGCAGGCCGTTGCGATGAGAAAACAGCCGTGTCAGGATATCATACTGGATGCTGTCAGTGTCCTGGAACTCGTCCACCAGGGCCGCCCGGTATTTGTCACGAACAGCGCGTGCCAGAAGATGTCCCCCGGAGCCTGCCAGTGCGTTTCTGACCGTAACCAGCAGGTCATCAAAATATTGAACATTTTTTTCCTTTTTTCTTTTCGGCAGTTCGGAGGCGACAAAGGCGAACATCCGGGCTTTGACATAGACCAGGTAGCGTTCCATCTGGGTCTGCAGTTGCTGGGCCCGGGAAAATACCCGCTCGCAAAGGATGAAAAAATCATGCTTGGGGGGCTGCTGATTTTTTTTGGTCGCTGCAGAAAGTTTGGTAGCTGTAAAGCTCTCAAAACCCTTGAACAACGGAAATCCGATACTTTTCGGATGGGCCAGGTGATCCATCATCTTCATCAGGCCCTGCACTTTCAGTTGTCTCGGTGTCGATCGGGAAGGATCGGCACCGGTTTTGAGGCTGCCATATATATTGGCGTTTAAGGCCGGATCCGTCAACTGGCGCTTCACGTCTTCACGACTGGCAGTCCAGGCGGATTTCAGTTCGTTTAAGGCCGTGCGAAAAGGCTCCAGGGCTTCCAGTGACGGTTCGTTTTGCACGGGTACGATGTTCGCCACCGGAGTTTTGACGCTTTCCAGCAACCGGTAAAAATACTGCGGGCCTTTCAACCGGCTGAAAGCAAAACCGGCAAATTCCACCGGGGCGGGATAAAAAGTCTGGCGCCAGAAATCATCGGCCACTTCCCGGATCAGGTGGCTCTGGTCCTCTATAAGCTCGGTGTCGAACAGGTTGCCGGTTTCAAAAGCGTTTTCCTGCAGGAGACGCTGGCAAAACCCATGAATGGTAAAAATGGCGGCCTGGTCGAAATTAACAAGGGTACCGTTTATTCGTTGTTCGGCTTCCCGGTGCCGGGGGTGGCGTTTTACCAGCGCGTCGAGCAGTTTATCATCGCTGTTCTGCCCGGCAAAAGCTTTTTGTGCCTGCACCAGCTTGCTGCGGATTCTTTCTTTCAGTTCGGCCGTGGCCGCCTTGGTGAAGGTAAGCACCAGGACCTGATCGATCTGCAAGTGCTTTTCCAGAATCAACCGGAGAAACAGTCCTTCGATATTATAGGTTTTTCCGGTTCCGGCGCTGGCCTCGATCAGATTAACCCCTTCAAGGGGGGTGCTTAGGAGGTCAAAGGATTTCATATCTTGCCGTTGAGTTTGTAAATAAACGCCAGCACGAGGTCTTCACTCGACGAGGTGTCAGAGGTTTGGGGTAAGTTCAACACCCGTTCAGTTTTTCGATTACCGCATGCTCGACGCTTACCACTGCATCATCAATGAATATGTCACACTGCCGACTGCGGCTGATGCTCAATTTGGGTTTGTCCAGCGGACATTTGTTGATCGCCACGCCTTTGTGCAATTGTACGATCAGTGCCATATTAGATCTCCTTCAATGTTCATCCTATTATTGTCAACCCCTTCTTTAGGCTCTTCTAAAATTTAGCTGATGAAGAGGGTTCAAGGATTCGAGGGGCCAAGGGTTCAAGGGTTTGTTTTGTAAAAACTTTATCCGTCGGTTTTATGGCAGGTCCCTTGAACCCTGGAATCCCTGACCCCTTGAACCCTCTTTTTATTATACACCAATTTCCCGGCAATGGGCCAGCAGTGGTTTGAAAATTGTCATAGCAATTTCTTCAAAAGTCTCATCCAGGGGCTCCGAATGGCGGAAACAAAGATCATAGTAGGCATTCGCTGATTCGGGAGTGGTATATTCTGCAAAATCGCCGCCGGCCCATGTTTTCCGGGCGCGGCTTAAAGCCGTTTGCCGGATTGCCGAACGATTCAATAGTTGTTCAGCATATTCGAAAGATGATTTTGGAAAAAAATGAAGGGGTTGCTCCAGCCCCAGCCGGAACAGCCCGAGGAGCTGCCCGAGGATTTTTTCACTGTCGGCAACCCGGTCAAATTCAGTTACCGAATCCGTGCACAGGAGAAAACTCAATGGGGGATCTGTCGACACCGTTGCATGGCTTAAAAAAACATGCCGAATCCAGCATCTCAACAGATCCTGCCCTCGCCTTTTGCCGTATCGCATGTCAACCAATCCCCGGCTGAAAATTCCGGGTAGGCGTCCTTTTAGATGAAATCCCCCAATTTCTAGATCAGCAACCTCGATGGAATTTGAAATTGTGTCACCGGTGAAATGTTTGAACCGTTCGACAAATTCTTGCACCGCGATGTCCATTTGCTGGTACTGATAGTCGCCGATGCTGCCTTGGGGAAGTTGTCCCAGGGCCTGTTGGATGGCGTCAATGATTTCGGAACTGACTCCAAAAAACCGGGTTTCGAGCAAATTATGTTCCACCCGGTATTTTTCCAGTGAGTTGAGCGCAAACGTTTCACATTCTTCAATCTGGCTGTCCGTATCTTCGAGCCAAACCCCAAGGCGTTGCTGCAGAAAAAACCGGGCCGGGTTGCTGAACAACCGGCACAGGTCCTCGATGTCCGGCTTTTGCCATGCGGCGATTTCTTCGGCGGCCATGGACAGGGGGCCAGTGATAAACGGGGGCGGATCTTTTTTCCCCTCGATTCCAGCCAGGGCTACCAGATCGGGCGTCGAATAGCTGAACAGTGGGCTGTCTTCGCGAAAATACCAGGGTGAAAAATGCTGCAAGCGATGAATCGTAATAATAGATTCGGAAGCCGGCTGCGCGGATATTGCACGATTATTTTCGATTACCTCCAGCAGTTCACTGACGAGCACCGATGGGGGGATCGGGGAGTTGTCCTGGATGCTTTGTCCCACGTAGCTGATATACAGCTTATTGCGGGCCGACAGAATGGATTCCAGAAACAGGTATTTGTCGTCGTTTCGGCGGGAACGGTCACCGGCTCTCGGATAGCGGGCGATGAGATCAAAATTTAACGACTGAAAATCACGGGGAAAGGCATCATTGTTCATGCCCGCCAGGCAGATGATTTTAAACGGAATGCTTCGCATGGGAAGCATGGCGCAAAAGGTCACGCCGCCGGTTAGAAAACCGGAACCGTAAATGCTTTGATCCAGCCTGGTTTTTAAAAAAGTTGTGACAATTTCTGGTTCAACTTTTTGCTGAAAATCCGCGCGCAATTGTTTATCGGCCAGATCCTCCAGCAACTGCCGCAATAACTGTAACTCGCGTTCAATGTCATCATCGGATTGAAAGAAATTATCGATCAGTGCCAGCAGGGTTTGCCGCCATGCATCCAATTTTCGGGATACATCCAGCAGAGCTGCCCATTCAAAAAGCCGGTCGACAAACTCGATAAACCTGCCCAGAACCCGGGCTTCGCCGCCTTCCACATTATCGTGGGGCACGATGCCCGAAAATATTTTCCGGTTTTTTCCGGCCATGGCATAGCCGAGCAAAAGCCGCTGCAGACCGGCCTGCCAGGTGTTTTGGGAAAAACCGGGCAGGCCGAGGCGCACCCGGCTGTCTTTGTCGACGCCCCAGCGTATATGGGTGTCTTTGATCCAGCTTTCTATCAACGGCAGGTCGGATTCCCCCAGACCGAAGCGCTCCTTGATGCCGGGAAATTCCAGCAATGCGAAAACCCGCGCAGCCTCGAAGCGGCTGTCTCGTAATTTCAGCAGCGCAAGAAATCCATCGACTGCGCGGTTTTCGAGCCGGGGACTCCGGTCCGCAATGCTGTAAGGAATCCGTTGGGCTTCGTCCGTCTGCCCGTCAAAGACCGCCTGGATGAACGGTGCATAGGTGCCGATATCCGGGATCATGACGATGATGTCTTTGGGCAGCAGCTGCGGATCTTCTTCAAACATGGCCAGAAGATGATCGTGCAGCACCTCGATTTCACGCATGGGACTATGGCAGTTGTGAACCTGAACCGATGTGTCCCCGGCTCCAGGCGCCGTCGTTTCAAGAATTAACTGCGGACGAAGGGGGGGGGGGGGCAAATCGCTGCTCGACGATTCGTCTGGGAAGTACCGGCCATCAGTCAGATGGAAAATATCCGATTGAATTGCGCCCAGCAACGAGGAGCGTTGGGGGGCTTCAAACTGTTCGTGGATTTCACAGTCCAGCTCGCTGATGACTTCAAAAAAATTTCGCCCCAGGGCTCCCATGGAAGCCAGCAGCCGGTTGCCCTTTTCGAAATGATACCACGAAATATTTTCCGCCACCCGGGGATCTTTCTGCCGGGTTTTTTGCAGCTCGCGTTCCGACACGATGTCCGCCCAATATTCCCGGCAGGGATTTAACAGAAAAAAATGGGTCGGCACCTGCCGGGACAAGGCCGCGAATGCCTGCAGGTGAAACAGCGGCAGGTAGGATATGCCGAAAATTGAAATGCGTCCGGGAAGTCGGCCGGCGTCAAGGCGGCTGTGCTCAACTCGTTCGAGAAATTTTTTGCGCAGCCGGGCGCGGTGCAGGCCCGGCAGTCCCCGGGTCACCTGGCGCCAGAGCTCGGCTTGCCAGGCATAAGGCGTGTTTTGGTCCTCTTTGCCAGCTTCCCATTGAAAAATCATTTCCGGCCGGAAAACCAGGTACTGGTCGAACAGGTCGGCGATTTTGGCTGAAAGCTGGTACAGCTTGAGCCGATGGCGATCGTCTGCGAGGTAGCCCTGCAAACTGTTGAACCCGGATTTATAAAGACAACCCGGAAGGACGTTCATGATCCGAAAAGTAAGCACCCCGGGATCAAAGGATGAGGTGTCCGGCAAATCCGGCATCAATTTTTCAAAAATATCGTCTATAAAAGAATTGGGAAAGGGAAAGTCGCAATTTCCACAAATCCCGTTGAGCCGGGCCAGCTCCATGGACACCCAGCGTTGCATGCCCCGGCTCTGGACGACAATGATTTCCGTGGCCAGCGGTGTCGGCAACGGGCTCTGGACAATGACAGAAAGTTTTTCTGCCAGAATTTCCAGGCGGTTGCTGATAAAAACGTTAAGGTTTTCCTGATGCATTTTGCGGGTTTTCAGTTATCTGTGACATGATATATTCGGCGATAGCTGTGATCGTCAATGAAGGATTTACGCCGAGATTGACCGGTACGTTGGATCCGTCGGCGACATAAAGATTGGGATATCCATGGATTTTACCATTAAAATCGACAACTCCCTCAGCAGGCGTTTCACCCATGACACATCCTCCCAGGATATGCGCCGTGGAGGCGACATCAAAGAGTACTTCGGGGATCGCACTTTTGGGCTGACCATCTATTTTTTCCCCCATTTCTCTGGCGATTTTATTGGCAATCGGAATATAGGACGGCACCTTTTCCGCGCCCGGGACAAGCTCAGTGTTCATGGATGGCCTGCCAAAACGCCACCAGCGCGGTTTATAGGACAGGCGGATAAAATTTTCCTCAGTTTGCATAACGAGCAAAATCGGAGTTCGTGACGCCCAGCCGAAGATCCACAAAGATTTTATAAATTCCACGGGATGGCGAAAAATGTTTCCCATAAATCTCACAACTCGTGGTATTTTCCCGCCGCCCCCGGTCAACAGGGTCAACAGGGAGCCCATGACATCCGAGCCCTTGTTATAGCGCACGATTTCGATATGGGTCTTTTCGTCGGGATAAATACCCGATGTAATGGCAATTTGATCGGAGTAATCCGCATTTTTATCACGCGCGGTGACGCCCAGCAGCGCTTCTGAGTTGGTGCGAACGAAATTTCCCAGCTGATCGGAGAGCTTTGGCAACAGGCCCTGGGTTTTGCATTTCAAAAGCAATTTTACGGTTCCCATTACCCCGCCGCTGAAAACAACGCCCCGGGCTTTAAACTTTCTTTTGGGGTGAAGCAGGCCGGTTGATTTTCTGCTATAAATTTCGTAGCCGTCTTGCGAGGGGCGCACCCCGGTAACTTCAGTTTCCGGCAATATGGTGACCCCGAATTTGTTTTCTGCCAGATAAAGATAATTTTTATCGAGGGTGTTTTTAGCCCCCACCGGGCAGCCGATCATGCAGGCGCCGCAAAAAGTGCACCCGGTTCTTTCCGGTCCCTCTCCGCCAAAATAGGGGTCAGAAACCGTCTGGTCCGGTTCACCAAAAAAAACGCCCACATCGTTAATATGAAACGTGTCTTCCCCGCGGATTTGTTTACCGATTTGCGCCAGTATCTCGTCAGCCTTTCCCACCGAGGGAGAGGGTGTGGCGCCCAACATCCGTTTGGCGCGCTCATAAAGCGGGGCCAGTTTTGTTTTCCAGTCTCCGGGACCCCATTCTTTTTTTTCGAAGACTTCATCCGAAGGGATCAGAAGTTGATTGGCATATACCAGGCTGCCACCGCCCACACCTCCCCCGTGGAGGATAAAAACATGCTTAAGCAAGGTCAGCATTTGAATGCCGTAGAGCCCGAGCGTTGGCATCCATAAATATTTGCGCAGGTTCCAGTTGGTGGCCGGAAAATCTTCTGTGCGATAGCGTTTTCCTTTTTCAAGGATGGCAACTTTATACCCTTTTTCAGCTAAACGCAGCGCTGATACCGAACCACCGAAACCCGAGCCAATGACGATGTAATCGTACATAATTCCTCCATGTTAAATGCTATACGCCAGAATGAATAGGCAATAAAAAAGTATGATTTAAAAATGAGCTCCTGTCAACAACAGCCGATGTTCTAAAAAATCCAGAGAGGATGCCAAATCGTCGAAGGCAAACACTTCCAGAGAAACCGTTTTCGTATTGTCGGAATGCGCAGCATCGAGGGGAACGTGCAGCGTGTAGCTGTAAGGCGACAGCGGTGACAGCCGCGCGATAATCCCGGACAGACAGTCCACCACCAGCAGCCCGAGGCCGTCGGTTTTTCCGGGCTCCCCCTCAATTCCGTCCGGGTCGTGGACAAATCGGCCCATCATCTGATATCCCCGCGGAAGCGGTTGATGATAACCCCCCGGATGAGGTCCCGCTGGGCCGGTTCCAGGCACGCCAGGGTTCCGACAATTGCGATACACGGGGCGTTGTGTTTGTTTTTATTTTTCGATTCCAACCCTGGCCCTGACCCCGCTGGTATAGTAGTGTTTTACCGCCCTGACTTCGGAGACCAGGTCCGCCCGTTCAATGACCTGGGGGGAGGCACCCCGCCCCGTGATGATCAACTCCACGTCATCCGGTTTGCGGTCTATGATTTCCATAAGCGCTTTCTCCGCAAACAGTCCGCAGGCCACTGCTACGTTGCCCTCATCGAGTATCACCACCTGGTGTCGCCCGCCGGCAAGAATGTCCATGATTCGTTTAAGCCCTTTTTGGGCGGCCGCGATGTCTTCAGCGGCGGGTTTTCCCTTCACAAAATGACCGAGCCCGAATTGTTCCACGGTGATGCGGTCCGAAAATCGCTCCAGGGCCTGGATTTCGCTGTAATCACCTTTTTTCAGAAACTGGGCCATGTACACCCGCAGCCCGGCCCCGGCCGCTCGAAGTGCCAGGCCCAGGGCGGCGGTGGTTTTTCCCTTGCCGTCTCCGGTGTATACCTGAATGTAGCCTTTCATGGTTATCATTCGCCTCCGATTTTATATTTTTTCGCGTACCCCCTCGGGGTGATCATGAAATCCATGTAACGCATGGATGCCCGGCTGCCGATAAACACCGTTGTCTGCATGTCGACAAAAACTTCGTGCAGTTTTTCCAGGGTCAGACTTGCTTTGGCAGCATGGGTATGGGGGATCGCCTGGGCCATTTTT
>JAOZSC010000054.1 GCA_029939875.1 Desulfobacterales bacterium | reverse complement strand
TCCAACAGGGAATGCTGGAAAAAATAAGCGTCAAGGCCAGTATCCCGCAAAACAGTAATTTCTTTTTGCTCATGGCTGTTATCTCCTTTCGAATCTATTTGGTTAACCGCGCACAGCCTGCCGATCTAATTGTTATTTGATCATATCCGGAAAAATCGGCAAGGCAAACCAGGGGCTCCTCTCGGTCAGCCCCATCTACACGTGATCGCCACCACCTCCTTTCAAGACTCTTCGGGTCACCACACCCATCTTCCCGATTCTGATGTCTACGTTCTTGTATCCTTTGAATCTTAGGCCGGGGATCAAAATCACCATCTTTGCTATCCCCAAAGCATCACAACAATAATCCAGCACACGATAATAGGTAGCAGGATCCAAAGAGTAAAACTGGTCAACCCAACCCATGCGAGAAAGATGTAGACACCGCCTAACAATCCTACAAAGAGCCGATCACCCGGTGTGGTGGCAATCGGCAGAAATCCGCGACGTTCCATGGAGGGCGCTACTGTCTGCCATATGGTCATGGCAATCACTAATAGAAAAATAGTGCTGCAGAAAATTGCCCCCGGAACTGTCCATTCCATCCATTTCAGCGTCAGCGTCATTGTTGTTCCCCTTTACACCCGGCCCAGGGCAAAACCTTTGGCCATATGATTTCGGACGAACCAGATCACCAGCGCACCTGGCACAATCGTAAGCATGCCGGCTGCAGCCAGCAGACCATAGTCGAGGCCGGTCGCGCTGATAGTACGCGTCATGATTGCCGAGATGGGTTTCGCATTCGTCACTGTCAATGTCCGGGCCAACAGCAGTTCGACCCAGCTGAACATAAAACAGAAAAAGGCCGTCACGCCAACCCCGGCCCTGATCATCGGGATAAAGATGGTTATGAAAAAACGCGGCAAGCTGTACCCATCTATAAAGGCGGTTTCGTCAATTTCACGGGGGACCCCCGACATGAAGCCCTCCAGTATCCACACGGCCAAGGGCACGTTAAACAGACAATGCGAAAGTGCGACCGCAATGTGCGTGTCCAATAGACCGATTGTGGAATAGAGCTGGAAAAAGGGCAGCGCGAAAACAGCCACGGGCGCCATACGGTTGGTGAGCAACCAGAAAAACAGTTGCTTATCCCCGACGAACTGGTAGCGTGAAAAGGCATAGGCAGCCGGCAGTGCCACGGACAGCGAGATCACAGTGTTCAAGGCCACATAGATTATGGAATTCACATAACCCATGTACCAGGATGAATCCGTAAATATTTTTATGTAGTTAGCAAATGTTATATTTTTCGGATACAGGGTGAAAAAGGCGAGAATATCGGCGTTGGATCTCAAAGACATGTTGAGCATCCAGTAGATTGGAAGCATCAGCAGTATAAAGTAAACTACAAGACCAATCGTTTTTTTCTTTACTTTCATACTGTCTCTCCTTTTCCGACTCTCAGCAGCGCTTGGTAAAATATAAAACTGAATGACAGTACGATGACAAAGTAGATCAGTGAGAAGGCCGCCCCCGGTCCCAGGTCGAATTGCAAGAGGGCGATCTTGACCAGATAAATGGAAAGAAATGTGGTTGAATTGCCGGGACCGCCCCCTGTCAACACGAAAGGCTCAGCATAGATCAGGAAACTATCCATGAAACGCAGCAAAAAGGCGATGGTGAGTACGCCGCGCATTTTCGGCAGCTGAATATAAAAAAAGGTCGACCAGGCCGACGCGCCGTCAATCCGGGCTGCCTGGTAGTAAGCTTCGGGGATGGCCCGCAACCCCGCGTAGGCCAGCAGGGCAACCAGCGGGGTCCAGTGCCAGACCTCCATCAACATCACGGTGATCCAGGCATCGAGCGAGCTTGCCGTATGATCAAAAGGTATGCCCAGCAGATTGTTCATCCCGAAGCCGAACAAACCGATATCGGGCCGGGTAAAGATAATCCAGATTGTCCCGATCGTATTCCACGGGATAAGCAGAGGCAGTGCTATTGTAACCAGAGAGGCAGGGACCCCCCAACCGCGTTTCGGCATTGCCAGGGCAATGAGTATGCCCAGCGGCATCTCGATCAAGAGCACGAGTCCGGAAAACAGGAATTGGCGCCACAGGGCTTCATGCAAGCGATAATCGCTCAATATCTCCTTGTACCATTCGGTGCCGACGAAAACTGACTGGCCCGGCGCAAGGATGTCCTGGAGTGAATAATTAATCACCGTCATCAATGGAATGAAAGCGCTGAAGGCGACGATGACAAAAACCGGTATAACCAGAAACCAGGCCTTGTTATTTGGCCATTTTTCCATAGAAATACTCCTTGCTATTTAATCAGCCACCCGTCGGCAAACAGTTTGGTCCATTGTGGCGGGAAGCCAAGCCAAACTTGGCCTTCGGGAACCGGTTGGTCTTCAGGTAGATTGGCCTTCAAGGTTTTGCCGGCCAGGGTAAGTGTCACGATCTTGTAACTGCCCAGATCTTCAACTGCTCTGACATCTGCCGGCACCATGCCATTAGCGGACTCGGCGTGTATCTCCAGATAAATGGGCCGGATCCCAAGTTCCAGTTTTCCCCGGGCCCTATGCCCCTTTGCCGCTATTTGTTCGTCCAAAACAATGCCGGCGCCATCGACTCGTGCTACGTTCCCCTCTAAGGTGCATTCCAGGAAGTTCATCCCCGGACTCCCGATGAAATAACCCACGAACCGATGTTCCGGCTTTTCAAAAAGATCCTGTGGAGAGCCGATTTGTACGATTTCGCCTTCGAACATCACTCCCACCTGGTCGGCAAAAGTCAGAGCTTCCACCTGATCATGAGTCACATAAATAAAAGTCTGCATCAGTTGCTCGTGGATCTCTTTAAGTTTGCGACGCAGGTCCCATTTCATTTGCGGATCGATGACCGTCAACGGCTCATCGAAAAGTATGGCCGCTACATTGCTTCGAACCAAACCACGGCCCAATGAGATTTTCTGTTTGGCATCGGCCGCCAATCCCGCTGCTCTCATGTTGAGAAACGGCGTCAGATCAAGGGCTTCGGCCACTTCCAGTACACGTTTTTTTACTTGGGTTTCATGAATCCCTCGATTGCGCAAAGGAAATGCCAGATTATTGAAAACCGACATGGTGTCGTACAAAACCGGAAATTGAAAAACCTGGGCAATGTTACGCTTTTCCGGCGGCAACTCTGTGACGTCCTTCCCATCGTACAGGACCCTGCCCTTGCTGGGAGTAATCAAACCGGAAATGATGTTCAGCAAGGTGGTTTTACCGCAGCCCGAGGGACCTAACAGGGCAAACGCGCTCCCGTCATCCCATACATTATGGATCCGTTTTAGGGCATAATCCGATTCTCCTTTTGGTTTGGCCATATAGCTGTGAGCAATTTCATTTAACTCGATCCGCGCCATGCCTGTCTCCTATTTCAGCTTTGCATCGAAGACCCCGCCCGATGGTGAGGCAACGAGTGCCCCGGCCCCATCATAAACAAAAAAATAGTGAGGGTTCACATATATGGTTATTTCAACGCCAATATGGACAGAACGAACTCCCTTTTCCTGAACCACCATCCGTGAGCCATCGTAGTTGGCATGGATAAACGTTTCCGATCCGTTTATTTCTGTCAATTCTACTTTGGCGGGGATTTCAGCATCCTCTTTAGCGTTTCTGGATAGAAAAAGATGGTTGGAACGAACACTGAACATATAGCTCCCGTCAAAAAGGCATTTCATATAGTCTTCAATTGGAAATTCAATGTGCTGACCTATTCGTGCAGTGTCCCCCTGGATGGTGCCTTTAAGGTAATTGATGGGTGGATCGCTAAACACCTTAGCCACCTTGAGGGTTGCCGGGTGGCGGTAAACTATAGCCGTGGAGCCAGTTTGTAAAATACGGCCCTCATCAATGACAACGATATTGCCGCCCAGCATCAAGGCTTCGGTGGGTTCCGTGGTAGTGTAAACGACAATCGCCTTGCCCTTTTTGAAAATATCCTGAAGTTCAACCCGCAGCTCCTCGCGTAGCTTATAATCCAGGTTCACCAATGGCTCGTCCAGCAAAAGCAATTCGGCGTCTTTGACCAGGGCCCGCGCAATGGCGACGCGCTGCTGTTGGCCCCCTGAAAGTTCGGCCGGCAGGCGATCCAGCAGATCTTCAATATGAAGCATTTCAGCAGCTTCGTGCACTTGCCGTTCAATTTCCGTTTTTTTAACCCCGGCAATTTTCAAAGGCGAAGCGATATTTTTATAGACAGAAAGGGAGGGGTAGTTGATGAACTGCTGATAGACCATGGCCACACTGCGTTTTCGCACGGATGCGCCGGTAACATTTTTCCCATTTACGATGATCTTGCCCCGGCTGGGCCGATCCAATCCGGCCATTACCCGTAGCAGCGACGTTTTACCAGCCAAAGTTCGGCCTAAAATAACCGTGCGAGAACCGGATTCAAACTCAAGGTTGACATCTTTGAGATGGATTTCCCGGCCGAGGATTTTATCGATGTGCTGTAGCGACAGACCCACTATACGCCTCCGTTTAACCTCAGAGCTATATGGAAAAGGATGGTCATCACATATTGGAAAGCACCCGTTTGATATTAAACGCGGTAACACCATTTAAAATGTTT
Organism: Desulfobacterales bacterium; assembly: GCA_029939875.1. Taxonomy (GTDB): domain Bacteria; phylum Desulfobacterota; class Desulfobacteria; order Desulfobacterales; family JAFDCJ01; genus JAFDCJ01. The sequence continues at coordinate 5,697 of JAOZSC010000054.1, read as the reverse complement.
GGCAAGCAAAAAAATAGTAACTATTTTAGCCCACCGCTGAGAACGCAATTGCCTCAAAGATCTAATGTCGGGTCATGAAAATCTTTAGTAAAAAAGGTTCCCGAATATGGTATATTTTATTGTTTTATCAGAGTGTTGCTGATAGGCATCAAAAAAAGTGTCTGCTTGGTGAAAAAAACAAAATTTCGCAATTGATAGAGCCCTCGGAGGGATCAGCGCATTAATCCGTATCTGTCAGTGAGATATGGGAATGAAGGCAACTTGACGGCACCAACAACCATGGTAATATGGCCGGGACAGTCCAACTCCTGGTAAATTTTTTGACTGCAGCAACTTTTGCACAAATAAGGAAAAACATTTCATGGACATCTGGATGACCCTGCGCAAGGCCATCGAGCTTTATCCCCACAAAATTGCCGTGGTGGATGGCGAGCGCTCGTTTACCTATATGCAGATCCAGCTGCGGGCAACGGCACTGGCACGTTTTTTCCAGGCCCGGGGCCTTCAGCCCGAAGATCGCATCTCCATTGTGGAGGTCAACTCCGCGCCTTTTCTGGAAACCTACTACGCGGCCGCCGGCATGGGTGCGATTTTAAGCCCGGTAAATTACCGGCTTTCCGCCCGGGAGATGGTCTTTATCCTGGCAGATGCCGGATCGCGCTGGCTGGTGGCCGGTGCCCGATTCGCATCTGTGGTGCAGGCGGTTTTAAAACAAAAAACGGCCCTTAAAGGCGTCATCTGGATCGATGGCATCCCGTCTTCCGTATCCGCCGATCTGCCGTTTTACAGCTATGAAGACATCGTAAACGAACCCGGCGAAGATTTTAAGCCCGAGCCGGTTGCCGAGCACCAGGTAGCCCACCTGTATTACACCAGCGGGACCACCGGGCGTCCCAAGGGCGTGATGCTCACCCATAAAAATGTCTGCCTGCATGCCCTGGGAACCATTGCCGAGCTCAAACTGACCGATGCCGACATCTGGGGACATGTAGCCCCCATGTTTCACCTGGCCGATGCCTGGGCAACCTTTGCCGTCACCTGGATGGGCGGCCGGCATGTAATGATCGACCAGTTCGAGGCTAAAACCGTCATGGCCACGATTCAAAGAGAGGCCATCACCTTGAGCAACCTGATTCCCACCATGCTCAACCTGATGATCAAGCACCCGTCCATCGGTGAATTCGATTTTTCAAGCCTGCGGGTGATTTTAAGCGGCGGCGCCCCCATCGCACCTGAAGTGGTCAAACGCATCCGCCAGGCCCTGGGCTGCGATTACATTCAAACCTACGGCATGACCGAAACCAGTCCTTACCTGACTTTCAGCATATTAAAGCATCACCTGCAGGACCTGCCAGCCGAAGAGCAGCTCCGGTATAAATCCAAAACCGGCCGGCCGTTTATCGGCATCGACCTGAAGGTGGTGGATGAAAACGCCGTGCCCGTGGCCCCGGATGAAAAGCAGGTGGGTGAAATCTGGGTACGCGGTGATACCGTCACCCCCGGCTACTGGAACCTGCCGGAGCAAACCAGCAAGGCCTTTACCGACGGCTGGCTGCGCACCGGGGATCTGGCGGTGATAGACCGCGAAGGCTATGTCAACATCGTGGACCGCAAAAAGGACATGATCGTCACCGGTGGGGAGAACGTCTATTCAACGGAAGTGGAAAATGTGCTCTACATGCACCCCAAGGTGCTGGAAGCCGCTGTCTTCGGTGTGCCGGATGAAAAATGGGGGGAGGCGATCGCAGCCGCCGTGGTGCTCAAGCAAAAGGAATCCGCTACCGAAAAAGAAATCATTGATTTTTGCAAGCAGCACCAGGCATCTTACAAAGCTCCCAAATCCATCCAATTCATCGCCGAGCTGCCAAAAACCGGCTCGGGAAAAATTTTCAAAAAAGCCCTGCGCGACCCGTACTGGAAAAAACGGTAGTTCAAAAAAACCTAAAGCGGTTACCAGGCAATCGATTTAAAGCATTGAGAGGCGCTCGAAGATAATGCCCCCTATTTGAACTTGTCCTCGCGGTATGACTTCAGATAATTCATGCAAAAATCGTCTCTTCCGACAAGGGTTTCAGCCGCTATGATATTTGCCATCATTTTAGTGTCCAGGGGATTAATGATGGCACCATCCAGGCCCCTGGCGATGGCCATCACCATGAAGCTCTGATTCATGAATTTACGCGCCGGCAGGCCGTAAGAAATATTGGATAAGCCGCACATGGTATGAATGCCTTCAAACGCAACCATGATTTTTCCCACGGCATCCAGAAATTCCACCCCGAATCGGCTGTCCGTGGCAATGGGCTGGACCAGCGGATCGACATAGATATTATCCAGAGCGATGCCATTTCGAACCAGATCATTCACCAGTTTATCGGCGATGGACATCCGCTGATCGGTGGTCTCGGGCATGCCGTCATCGCTCATACAAAGAGCGACGACCTTAAAATCAGTTCCGGCAATCAGCGGCATCAATTTATCATAGCGCTCTTTTTCAAGAGAAATCGAGTTGATCATCGGCGGGCCTTTGTGTACGGCCAAAGCCGCTTCAATCGCTTCAGGGTCCGGGCTGTCAATGGCACAGGGTGCATCCACACGCTGCTGGACATTTTGGACCAACCATGTCAGATATTGCGTTTCTTTGCCTACAAAAATACCGGCATTCACATCAATATAATCGGTCCCGGCGTCCAACTCGTCCTTTGCGACCTGTTTTATGGTCTCGGCATCCTTATTCTCGATGGCCGCACCGATTGCCTTGCGACTCGCATTAATGAGCTCACCGACGATAATCATAATTTTTGTCTCCTCCTTGTTCCCGGATTATGCCATCTCCCGGCCCAGCAGAATCGGCGACCGACATGACACAAGATAACGTAATCGATTTACAAAAGCCAGAAGTGTTTGTTGATGACCCCATTACCGGTATTTTACGGCCGGGAGCCCGGCGTTTGATTATCACTGCATTGGCAGCCGGGATGCAAATTGTTTTTACATCAATAGCACCCGAGCATCTCATCAGCAACTGCAGCTTTAAATAAATACTGCCCTATATGTTGAACAAACCGGAAGTTATCCAAATTTTTATTGACAATTTGATCAGTTCTGTTTAATCAGAAAAATCGGGAAGCAGCAGACTTTCCGATATTATCCAAGGGAGGTTTCATGATGGACCCTGCAAACTGGAAAATTCATAACGCCTCGGGCAGCCGGCGGGTGATTGTCACCAAACAGCTGCCCGGAGAGCGGTGGCTGGAGTTCCTGACCCGGGCCGACTGCCGGGTGGAAATCTGCACCGCCACGGATGTGCTGACAGTAGACGAAATAAAAGCCGCCATGGGGCAGCACTGTGATGGGGCCATCGGGCAGCTGACCGAAAATTGGGGCGATGCGCTTTTTGCCGCCCTTAAGGCCGCCGGCGGCACAGCCTACAGCAATTATGCCGTGGGCTACAACAACATCGATGTAGATGCCGCTACCCGGCATGGCATTCCGGTTGGCAACACACCGGGGGTGCTGACCGCCACCACGGCCCAGATGGCGGTGGCGCTGACCTTTGCCGCCGCCCGCCGCACGGGTGAGGCCGAGCGTTTTTTGCGAGCCGGCAACTACAACAGTTGGCTGCCGACCCTTTTTCTGGGCGAGCTTTTGTGGCGCAAAACCGTCGGGGTCATCGGCGCCGGTCGCATTGGTGCGGCCTATGCCCGTATGATGGTGGAAGGCCACAAAATGAACCTGATCTATTACGATGTCCACCGCAACGAGGCATTGGAGGATTATATTGCCGCCTACGCGCAGTTTCTTAAATCCAGGGGCGAAGCACCGGTAACCTGTACCCGCGCGGAGACCATCGAGGACCTGCTGCAGCAGGCCGACTGCGTCAGCATACACACCGTGCTCGACGACACCACCCGCCACCTGATCAACGCACCGCGCCTGGCACAGATGAAAGAAAATGCCGTCCTCGTCAATACCAGCCGGGGGCCGGTGATTGACGAGGCCGCCCTGGTGGCGCATTGTCGCCGGAATCCGAGTTTTCACGCCGGACTGGATGTATTTGAAAATGAACCCCAGCTAGCACCGGGTCTGGCCGAACTGGACAACGTGGTGATCGTTCCTCACATTGCCTCGGCCACGGGCTGGACCCGGCAGGGCATGGCCACCCTGGCGGCCGGCAATGTGGCCGGCATCCTGATGGGTTACCCGGTCTGGAACCGCTCCGACATTTTGCCCTTTCTGGAAGACGCTCCGCCGCAAGCTGCGCCGAGCATCGTCAACGCGCAGGCTCTGGGCTTGCCGGTATTCAAGGATTAAATGCAGGTAACAACCAATCAACCCTGGGGGAAAAATGAAAATCGCTGATCGCATCCGCCGCCTGGGCACTGAAACAGCATTTGCGGTTTCGGCCGAGGCCGCCGACTTTGCCGCCCGCGGAAACAAGGTGTATCCGTTTCACATAGGAGATCTGAATATTATCACCCCGGCCAATGTGATGGAAGCGGCCGTGCGGGCCATGCACGACGGCAAGACGGGTTACTGCCCCAATGCCGGCATCGCCCGGTTGCGGGAAATTCTGGCAGCCGATGTCAGCGCATCTCGTAACGTCAAGTACAGCATGGAAAACGTGGCCATCCAAACGGGAGGCAAACCTGTCATCGGCAAATTTTTTATGGCCCTGATGAACCCGGGCGACGAGGTACTGTATCCCAATCCGGGGTATCCCATTTACGAGTCATTGATCGAGTTTCACGGCGGCAAGGCAGCCCCCTACACCTATGTCGAGGGCAGCGATAATTTTGACATCGACCTGGAGATGCTCGAAAAACAGATCACCCCGCGTACGAAACTGCTGGTCCTCAATGACCTGCAAAATCCCACCGGGGCCGAATGCTCCAAGGCCGAGTTTGAAAAGCTTGCCGAACTGGTGCTCAAGCACAACCTGTACGTGCTGTGCGACGAGGCCTATTTCGACATCCGCTATGCCGGCAAAAGCACATCGTTTGCGTCCCTGCCGCGCATGGCTGAGCGCTGCCTGATTTTATACACCTTTTCCAAAAAATTTGCCATGACCGGCTGGCGCCTTGGAGCGGCCATTGGCCCCAAATCGCTCATTGACGTGATCACCAAGCTCAACGTCAACGACGAATCCTGCCCCAACCACTTCATCCAGTACGGAGCCCTGGAAGGGCTTACCGGAGATCAGACGGAAGCCAGGAAGATATTGGACACGTTGAAAAAACGTCGGGATGCAGCGGTGGCTATTTTAAACAGCATCGAAGGGGTGCACTGCTTTTGTCCCAACGCCACCTTTTATCTCTACCCGAATGTCACCAGCGCCATGCAAAAAAGGGGGCTCACCGATTATGATGATTTTCGCCGCAGCGTGCTGCATGAAACCGGGGTATCATTTTGCACCCGTCTGCACTTTGGCCGCCCCCTGGACGGCGAAAGCAATTTTTACATCCGGCTGGCCTACTCGGGGATCAATACAACGGAAATCAAGGAAGGGCTGGGGAAATTTAAAGCCTTTATCGAAAGATAAAAAAATAAAACCCTTATCAGTCTCACAATTCAGAACTAATTGCTATTCAGTCATAAATGATGTTAGCAAAGACAAAGCGCGAATCCTTATCAGCAAAAGGGGAAAACTCATCGCCAATGTTATCCCCTATAATCCGGATAAAAAAGACACAATAC
>JAOZSC010000480.1 GCA_029939875.1 Desulfobacterales bacterium | reverse complement strand
AACTTGGCATCAAACAGCATGTCCATGGTGACCAGCAGCCGGGCACCGCAATTATTGATCTGGTAGGCCATTTCGTCGGGCATGAGCAGCGGCGCGAGCCCGGAGATGGCACAGCCCGCCCGCAGGGACCCCACAATGGCGATCAGGTACTGGGGGAGGTTGGGCAGGTTGATGGCCACCACATCGCCCTTGCCGATTCCGTTTTCTGTCAGGGCCCGGGCAAATTTGCCGGATTGTGCAAGTAGCTCGCCAAAGGTCATGGACATGCCCATGAAGTGGAAAGCCGCCCGATCAGCATGCTCGCGAAAAGAATCGACAAAATAATCTTTCAGCGAAATGTTGGGAATCTCAGTTTCCGCCTCCACACCAGGGTCGTAAGATTTGAGCCAGGGTTTACCTTCATAAATCATCGTATTCTCCTTTCAGCAAGGTCAGTACCAATAAATCCGCGTCGACAACAACGGGGTCATCAATTTTTAGAGCATAAAATGCCGTTGTGTCAACCGTTCATTTTTATAAAAAAGCAAAAAAAGAACCGGCCTAAATGACCGATTCTTTTCTTTTTTTGCTGGTCGGGACGGCTGGATTTGAACCAGCGACCCCAGCGTCCCGAACGCTGTGCTCTACCAGACTGAGCCACGTCCCGACAAAAGCTTTTTTAGGTTAAAGCTCAATAATTGTCAACCGCTAAAATGAGTTAAATAATTTTACTTAACTTAATCACCCACCAGTAAGCGCGTCGCGCTTACTGGTAAGGGTTGTGCAATACGATGGTTTGATCCCGGTCCGCTCCCACGGAAACAATCTGGATCGGCGTTTGGGTGAACGCTTCAATACGATTCAAATAGTCTTTAGCCTTGGCGGGCAAATCTTCTATTTTCCGGATGCTGGAAGTGTCTTCCGACCAGCCCGGCAAAGTCTCATAAACTGGCTTACATTCGTCCAGAATCTGAAGACTGGCCGGAAATTCTTCCAGTATGTCTCCCCGGTATTCATAGGCAGTACAGATTTTTACAGATTCCAGGCCGTCGAGCACATCCAGCTTGGTGATGGTCAACCCGGTCAATCCGTTAAGACGGACGGCATTTTTAAGGATCACGGTATCCAGCCAGCCGCAGCGACGCCTTCTACCGGTGGTGGCCCCGAATTCAGCCCCCTTCTCCTGAATCCTGTCTCCGATTTCATCAAACAATTCGGCAGGGAAGGGCCCTTTTCCTACCCGGGTAGTGTAGGCCTTGACGATACCGATGACGGCACTGATCTGGCCTGGGCCGATTCCGGCACCACAGCAGGCGTTTCCAGCCAGGGTGTTGGAAGAAGTGACAAAAGGGTAGGTGCCATGATCAATGTCCAGGTGGGTTCCCTGGGCTCCTTCAAACAGGATCTGGCTGCCGCTTGCCATGGCTTCGTGGATTTCAACCGAAATGTTGGTCACGTGGGGGGTCAGGCGTCGGGCGTATTCCCGATATTCATCGATGATTTTCTGCGCGTCCAGGGCTTCGGCGGAAAGATAGTTTTTGAGATAGAAATTTTTTTCATCCAGGATGGTGGCCACCTTTTCTTCGAAAACATCGGCGTCCAGAAGATCCACGAAACGAATTCCCCGGCGGGTGGCCTTGTCCTCATAAGCCGGCCCGATGCCGCGCCCGGTGGTGCCGATTTTTTTATCACCCTTGAATTGCTCCCGGGCATGATCGATGCTGCGGTGATAGGGCATGATCACATGGGCCCTTTCGGAAATTTTCAGGCGATCGGCGGAAACATTGATTCCCCGGGCTTGCAGGGCATCCATTTCTTTGAGCAGGACCGCAGGATCCACCACCACCCCGTTGCCGATCATGCAGGTTTTATCCTGCAAAATTCCGGATGGAATCAGGTGGCAGATAAATTGTTCGCCTCCCACCACCATGGTGTGACCGGCATTGTTGCCCCCTTGGAATCGAACCACAAAGTCGGCATATTCCGACAGCAAATCCACGATCTTACCTTTTCCCTCATCTCCCCACTGGGTCCCAACGATGACCACATTAGCCACGATGTTGTCTCCTTATTAAGAATTCAATTGCGCTTTGCACGAAAAAAATTCTGCATCAATGTGCGGCAGTCTTTTTCCATCACCCCGGTGATAATTTCAATCCGGTGGTTCAGGCGCTCATCGCCGGCAAGGTCGTAAAGAGAACCGGCCGCACCCCATTTTTTATCCCAGGCGCCGAAAACCACCCGGGCCACCCGGGCATGCACGAGCGCCCCCATGCACATGATGCACGGCTCAACGGTAACGTAGAGAGTGGTATTTAACAACCTGTAATTGTTTATTTTTTTCGCAGCCGCACGCAGTGCCAGCATTTCGGCATGTGCGCTGGGGTCTGTGCGTCCAATGGTCTGGTTGCAGGCTGCGGCCAGTATCTCCCCGTTTTTGGAAACGAGTATTGCACCTACCGGAACTTCACCGCTTTGTCCAGCTTTTTCCGCCTGGGACAGCGCCATGCGCATGAATTTTTCATTTTTTTTTATCATTTGACATCCACATCACTTTATCTTATGTTCCACCTGAATTTCAAACGATTTTTTATGCGCCAGTAGCTCAGCCCGGATAGAGCGCCGGACTACGAATCCGTAGGCCGCAGGTTCAAATCCTGCCTGGCGCACCAGTAAAATCAAGGGGTTATGACGATGCGGTCATGATCCCTTTTTTCTTTGTGTGAGAATCTGTGTGAGAAAAACTTTC
>JAOZSC010000479.1:1284-2730 GCA_029939875.1 Desulfobacterales bacterium | reverse complement strand
GCGGCCAGGCGACCCGGCTGGACAAGCTGGTGCCCACCGGTGAGAAAGTTGGTTCCCTGATCCAACAGCTTGCCCGGCAGGTACTGGCTGATGGAAATATTTCGGTGTATACCTGCACCGAAATTATTCGTTATGAAGGGTATGTGGGCAATTTTAAACTGACCTTGAAAAGCCGTCCCCCCGAGTCAGAAGACGATCTTAAGAAATTGGACCTGCTGCCGAATAAAAATAATGCCAGCCAGGATTTTGTTCCTTTTGTGGGGGTTTATCCCGCCCGGATATCTGAAAAACCTGAGGAAATGGTTCTGGATACCGGCGCAATTGTTTTCGCCACCGGCTTTCAAACCTATACGCCCAAGGATGGGGAGTACGGGTTCAAGGAAAACCCGGAAGTCATCACCCTGCCGGATTTGATTCGTCACCTGGCCCAAAATCCTTCCAGCGGCCAGAGCCTGGAAATGGGGGGCCGCAAGATCGAGCGGGTGGCCCTGATTCACTGTGTGGGCAGCCGGCAAATTCCGGGTATTCATGAACCAGAGGCTGACGGTATCCTGAACGAGTACTGTTCCAGGACCTGTTGCGGTGCCACACTTCAAGCCGCCAGCCAGATCAGGGAAAGATATCCCGACACGCATGTATTTGAATACTACCGCGACATCAGGACTTACGGCCGCGGTCATGAAGAATATTATGAACGGGCTTCTGACAACCAAGTGATGTTTTTCCGTTTTGAACCGGAAGACCCGCCGGTCGTAGAGCGAAATGGCAGCGGACGGCATCCTTTGAAAGTTACCGTCAAAGACACCCTGACATTCGGCGAGCAGTTGGAAGCCGAAGTGGACCTGGTGGTGCTTTCCGTCGGGATGGAGCCCAGCAACATCAGAGACCTGGTGGAAATGATGAAACTGCCGGTGGGGGCCGATCGCTTTCTGCAGGAAGTTCATCCCAAATTGCGCCCGGTCGAGGTGGCCAACACGGGAATTTTGCTGGCCGGCACTTGCCAGGCGCCCATGGATATCAGTGAAACCTGCAACGCCGCCCAGGCTGCTTCAGTCAAGGCTTCAATCCTGCTTACCAAGGGCTACGTGGAGCTGGATCCCTTCGTGGCCGAGGTTGATTTGGAAAAATGCACCGGCCAGGGCCTGTGCGCCGAGGCCTGTCCCATCGAGGGCGCGATTCAATTGCAGGAAATGCCGGCCGAAGGACAACAAGCCAGACAGGCCCAGGTGATTCCGGCACTGTGTACCGGCTGTGGCATATGCGTGGCCGTATGTCCGGGAAACGCCATTGACATTAAGGGCTGGACGCTAAAAGAGTATGAAGACATGGTGGATGCGATTGTGGCCATATAAATCCCAAAGGGGTGGTTTACCGTCGGCCTTCGTGTAAAGCGCTAAGCGCAGGGCACTATCATCTACCGACAGGAGTGCATTATGAGCGAGAAAA
>JAOZSC010000479.1:0-1274 GCA_029939875.1 Desulfobacterales bacterium | reverse complement strand
ATTAAGGGCTGGACGCTAAAAGAGTATGAAGACATGGTGGATGCGATTGTGGCCTTTTAAATGCCGAAAACGACGGTGCGGGGCCGGATTTGGTACGAAGACGAAACGGCGGTACAATCATCTGCCGACAGGAGTGCATCATGGATGAGAAGAAAAAAATTGACAAAGAAGCGTTAAAACAGCTTCGCCAGGCTCGCCAGGCGAGCGTTAAGCATGCCAAAAATACCATTAAAACCCAGAATCGGGATATAAAACAAATTAAGGAACAGTTAAAAGACGGCGGCAAGACGATACCCCAGATTGCCGCTGCTATTAAGATGCCCACCTCTAAGGTGCTGATATATGTGACTGCCCTTCGCAGTTACGGCATGGTGGCTGAAGGCGCCAAGGAAGAAGATTATTTTAAGTATGAATTGGCCGGCTGACTTTGATGCCAGTGTCGGCGGTCGGTTCATTTGCCGGTTCGGCCGGGTCATTTAAAAACTAAAAGAATTAAGCGGGAGTCAAACCATGAGTACGCAGGTCAATCCTGATTTATTACTAAGCCTGAAGGAATTTGGTGTCGAAGATGCCGCCACTTGTTTCAACTGCGGCAACTGTACGGCGGTATGTTCACTTTCTTCTGAATCCACCCCGTTTCCCAGAAAGACCATTCGTTACCTGCAGTTGGGATTAAAAGACCGACTGATACAAAGCCCGGAGCCATGGTTGTGTTACTATTGCGGCGATTGCAGCGAGACCTGCCCGCGGCAGGCCAATCCCGGGGAGGTCATGATGGGTGTTCGGCGGTACCTGACCTCGATGTATGACTGGACCGGAATTTCAAAACTGTTTTACACTTCCAAGGTTTTCGAGGTGGGAGCGATTCTCGTTGTGGCACTTCTGGTGGGACTGGGTTTTTATGCCTTTCATGGTCCCATGCTCACAGACCGTGTGGCATTAAACGTGTTTGCCCCCAACCGGGTGATCGAAATTCTGGATCTGATCATGCTGGCGGTGTTGTCTTTTTTCCTGCTAAGCAATGCCGGGCGAATGACCCTGGCTGTCATGAGACCTGGCAGTGCCGGCGAGCAGAAAAGCCGGAACAGGGGGGGGATTTTCGGTATACCCGCAGCTGTTTACCTGCGAGAGGCCAAGGAATTTGTGTTACAATTTTTCACCCAGAAGCAGTTCAACGCCTGCGAGACCCGCTCCCAGCGGATCCAGTGGATCAATCACCTGCTGATCATGACCGGCTATTCCATCGTTTTTTTACTGGTGGTGGTGGGGATACG
>JAOZSC010000478.1 GCA_029939875.1 Desulfobacterales bacterium | reverse complement strand
CATCCAAGCTGATGTGATCGGCTTCGTTCGTCAGCTTATTGATCTTTGCAGTTAACCAGCGTTGAAGAGCTCGGTCCAGATGACTTTTTTATATTTTCATCCGATAGCCCCGTTGTTGTTCAGTGTAGCTATCGTACGCGACCCATGTTTTTAAACCGTTTTTAGTTATGGGTGGGTTCTTCGACGATGATAATTTCCTGGTTTTTTTCAAAAGTTTTCTGACCGATTCCCGACACCTGCATTAAATCTTGCGGCGTTTTAAAAGGGCCGTATTTTTCGCGATACTCAATGATTTTGGCCGCATATTTTGGACCAACTCCGTTTAGTTGCGTCAATTCTTCCACGGAAGCCGTGTTAATGTTTATTTTTTCGACATCGCCGGCGGTGACCAGGCTGACGCTGATCTGGCCGATTAAAAACACTACCAGCACTGCCAAAAGAACCTTGCGATTCAACATTTTTCCCTCCTTTTTCTATAGCTGTAAAAGCAATAATAACACTGGCGAAGTCTTCACCGCAATCTTCCTGCAAAAAATGTCCGCCGCCCTTGATGGTGGTGTGAGGCTGTTGCTTTGTGCCGGGAATTTGTTTCTGGAAAACTTTTTCACCACCCCGGGTAATCGGATCGCCGTCACTGAAAGCGGTCAAAAACGGTCGGTCGAATTGCGACAAAACTTCCCAGGCCCTGCGATTGGCAGAAGACGCCGGATCATCCGGCTCTATGGGCACCAGTGACGGGAAAATACGGGCCCCTTCCTTGTATGCGTTATCCGGAAACGGTGCATTGTAGGCTGTAATGGCCTCCGCTGGCGGTGTTTTCTGACAGCCCATGGTGATAATTGCCCCAATGTCAAAATCCGGTACTTCCACCGAAAATTTACGCCATTGCAAAAAGGCATCGCTCATCGGGTGATCACCGGTCGGCAAGCCCGTATTGGCAGCCACCACGCGGGCAAACCGATCCGGATCGTTGGACACCAGCCGCAGCCCGATCAGCCCTCCCCAGTCCTGGCAGACGAGTGTTATTCGCTGCAGGTTCATTTGATCCAGCCAGGCCTGAATCCAGTCGACGTGACGCTGGTAGGAGTAATCCCTGCGATCAGCCGGTTTGTCGGAGCGGCCGAAGCCCGCCAGGTCCGGTGCCAGTGCGCGATATCCTGAAGCGGTAATAATCGGAATCATCTTGCGGTACAGATAGGACCAGGAGGGCTCGCCGTGCATGAGCAGCACCGGCTCGGCGTGGGAGGGTCCTTCATCGACATAATGTATTCTGAGGGTTCCGCCTTCGCTGTCCGGCACCTCAACGTACCTGGGATCAAACGGGTATCCGGCTAAATTGTCGAAACGCTCATCGGGTGTACGCAAGATTTTCATGGGTTGGTTCTCCTTTTCATTGAATTAAGGATATCATTATGGAGGCAGCAGATCAAGCTGAGGTGAAACTCGATCGACCCATCGGGCTGGCAGGCGGCGTTGCCCTTGTGATCGGCGGGGTTATCGGTATGGGCATTTATGCGCTGATTGCCGCCGCCGGCCAGGCCAGCGGCTTGGTCCAGCGGCCTGGTCCAGCACATATCCTCCGTCGCCGAGGTGATTGAAGAAATGGTCAGTCGCTGAAAAAACGGGCGATCGAAAGAGTCTCCGACAAGCCGCTGCAAGGCAACGTCGGACAGCCCGACATCGTCAGATATTGATGACCTTGTCGGCCAGCTGCATGGCGGTGACGATATCCAGCATATTGGTGGTCTCACCGACCTGCTTGCTTTCCAGAAGATTGAAATGGTTCAGGCAGGTACCGCACACCAGGATCTGGACGCCCTGCTTTTCGTAATTTTTCAGATCCTCAAGCACCTGTGAGCCGTCGACGGCCAGCTTCACGCCGTTGTTAACAAATACCAGGCGCCACAGTTCGCCGCTCATCTCGTTTAAGGTGCGCAGAAAGTTGACCATTAGCCTGCAGCCCAGTTCATCGTCTCCGAAGCCCATACGGTCGGTTGCACACATGACCATGATCTTTTTAGCACCGGCCTGCGGGTGGCCATCTGGCTGTTCAGCAGGCGACGGGGTCTTGACTCCCGGAGCTGAATCACGCTTGGCGGTAACCAGGTAATCAGCCCCCTCGTGTTCCAGTGTGGTCTGAAACTCCCGGGACTCAAGAAATCGCTGAACGTTTTGCTGGGCTGCGGCGTTGTCGGCCACCACGGCCACATGATCGAAATTTTCATCCTTCAAGGCCGCTTTGATCTGGAGCACCGGCGCCGGGCAGGCCAGACCGCGAACATCAATTTTTTTCATGGTAAAGCCAAAATCGTCGGTCATGGAAAACCTCTTGGAAAACTTGCGATTTGTGACGGTATGTTTCAGGGATTATAAATTCAGTTTATAAATATGTCTAATCGATTTTATCTATTTTAATATCCAACTCAATTGAAAAATCTGATCAATTCAGATTTCAATTTGGATAAAAATGAATATTTTCTTGGTCCATTTTTATACATCCAGCCTAAAAATATCGCCTTTATGCTATTTTTAGTTATTTATAGTTATAGATAGGTGCTATCTATCTTATAAGATCACATTATCAGAAAAATATTGACAAATAATTACCAATGATACTAATATCTATTTTTTTATTTTCCGGGAACTCCCCGGATGATAGCCGTGGAACCAAAGAAAGACCTCACCCGGCCTGGCCGAAAACCTTACTCGGGAGGGAAGGCACAAATGGACAAAAAC
>JAOZSC010000053.1 GCA_029939875.1 Desulfobacterales bacterium | reverse complement strand
CATCTTCATCCATGGACATGATGTCGGCGGTGCGGTACCATTTTCTTCCGTCTATTTCGACAAATGCTTCTGCGGTTTCTTCGGGCTTGTTCAGATAGGCGGTGACCATGTGCGCTGATGAGACCAGCAGTTCGCCGGGCTGACCCGTCGCAACGGGATCAAGGGTGGCGGGATCGACGATTTTGATCTGTTTGCTGGCTACGATGCGTCCCACGCTTTTGGGGGGATTTTCCACGTCCACCGGGCACATGGCCACACCGCCGCAGGTTTCCGTGGCACCGTAACCCTGGTAGATGGAATAGCCGAACTTTTCCTTCCAGCGCTTGCCCACTTCCACCGGCAGGACATCGCCGCCGCTGAAACAATACCGCAGCGAGCTGAGATCATATTGATCCAGGCGGACGTGTTCCAGGATCATGCGGTAAAGGGCGGGCACCCCGATCATGGTTTTGGCGCCGAAACGCTGGATGGCATCAAAAGTGGCGTCCAGGTTGATACGCGGCAGCAGGATCAGGCTGCCGCCGGTCAAAAGTGTCGCCAGGCTGCAGGTTTGCCCCAGGACGTGAAACAGGGGGGCATTGGCCATGATTACGTTTTCTTCGGTTGCAAACAATGGCTCACTGATGCGGATCTGTTCGTTTGCGGAAACCAGGAACAACTCGGCGGTAAAAGGGACGGCCTTGGGAAACTTGGTGGTACCGCCAGTGTACAGAATCTGGGCTAAGGCCCGATCGCTCCGGGTGTCGGCCGGTGGCTGGTGGTTGCGGCTGTTGCCCTGGGACAAAAGCGCTTTAAAGGAAAAGACCTGTGTGCCGAGCGCAAATTTACCCCTGGGAACGACGTCGAACAGGTAGCCGAAAAAGCGTTTGAACCACGGCAGCAGATCCGTTGCGTTGGTCACGATAACCCGTTTCAAGTCCGTGTGCGGTAAAACACCCGTAACGTAACCAAAGTTAGTGTCCGCGCAGATAATGGTCTGTGCCCCGCTGTCATTGGCGATATAGGTGATATCATGGGGGGTGTAAATGGGGGTGATCGGTACGCACACCGCCCCGATTTTCTGAATGCTCAGCCAGGCGATGACCCACTGGATGCTGTTGGGGATGTACAGTATGACCTTCTGACCGGGCGCAACACCCACATCGGTCAGGCCCGCTGCAAACCGCTCGGCCAGCTGCCTGAGGCGTTCATAGGAAAAACGGGTTCCCAGGTAAATGACGGCCGGATGATCGGCGCGCCGTCTGGCCGTCGCCACAAAAGTTGAATAAATGATATGATTTTCTATTTGATTGGTCATTGTTTCTATGGGGTTTCAGATTTTCACACAAATTTACGATGCGCCTCTTCTCTGAAAATTGGCAGCATACTTTACCTTTTCATTCACCATTCGTCGTTTGTCATTCGTCAACCCCCACAGCCTCATATGCCGAAATAGGCGGATTTGATTTCAGGGTTTGCCATCAACTCTTGTCCGCTGCCGGAAAGAGACAACATGCCATTTTCAACCACATATCCCCGGTCGATGACCGGCAATACCGGCCGGGCAAACTGTTCACTGAGCAGCACGGTAATGCCTGAATTTTGTTTCAACTCCACGATAGCTTCCATGACGACCTGCTGCATCATGGGACTTAACCCCAGCAGCGGTTCATCCAGAAGCAGCAGTTTGGGCCGCACGACCAGGGCCATGCCGATGGTCAGCATCTGCTGCTCGCCGCCGCTGAGAAAACCGGCTTTGCGTGATTTTAATTTTCCCAGGGCCGGAAAGATGTCGAAAACAGATTCAATGGACTCGCGTATCTGTTGCCTTTTTTTCAGGTAGCCGGCAATTTTTAGATTTTCCACGACACTGCTTTCGGGAAACACCGGGTGCCGTTCCCGGCACAGCACGATACCTTTTTTCACCCGTTCACTGGGCTTGGTGGCGGTGATGTCCTCTCCGTTGAAAATGATGTTTCCGTAAAGGGTGATCCGTTCTCCGCCGCGGCGTTTTTCCTTGATGCGCATGTCAATAATCAACCCGGAAAGGGCGTTCATCAGGGTGGTCTTGCCGGCGCTGTTGGAGCCGATCAGCCCGACAATTTCACCGGCATGAACCTGCAGGCTGAGATCGTTGATCGCCAGGGCATTTTCAAAAAAAACCATAAGATTGCGAACTTCAAGCACGTTTGGACTCCCGAATTTTAGTTGACGTCTCCTGGCCGATGGCCACCATGTTTGAAGGCTTTAAAAACATTATTGGTTTTTACCATTCAAGCTTCCCAGCCTCCCAGCTTTCTATGAGCTATGAGCTTTCCTACGCTTCAACTCCCAGATAAGCTTTTTTGACCGCATCGCTTTCCATTACCACATTGGAAGGGCCTTCAGCGATTTTTTCTCCGAAATTGAGCACCACCACCCGGTCGGCAATCCGGAACAGTTCCTTCAGGCGGTGTTCGATCATGATGATGGTTTTGCCCTCCTGGCGCAACTTTTCTATGATGGGCAGGATGCTGGCCACTTCCGCCAGGCTCAGGCCCGAAAACAGTTCATCCAGAATCATGAGATCCGGCTGCAGGGCGATGGCCTTGGCCAGCTCCAGACGTTTCAGATACCCCTGGGGCAGCACGCTGGCGTTTTTGTAGGCCACATAAGCATCGCGTTCAAACCCGACTTCTTCCAGTAGATCCAGCGCTACCGCATCCCGGTCACCGTATTTTCCGCCGGCCAGCTGTTTGACCCGGGGCGAATACAGGGGAATAATCATGTTTTTATAAGCCGGCAACTGATAGAAGGGTTTGACCATCTGGAAGGTTCGGGCTATTCCCAGGCGTACGATTTTGTGGGGTGCCATGCCGGTGATGTTGCGGCCCTGGAAAAAAATCTTTCCTTGCGAGGGTTTGACAAACCCGGTTATCAGGTTGACGGTCGTGGTTTTGCCGCAGCCGTTGGGGCCGATCAAGCCCAGCAGTTCGCCAGGCGACAGCTCGAAGCTCAAATCAGAAACGGCCTGCACCCCGCCGAAATTTTTATAAACCCCCGTGACCTGCAATAACGCTGAAGGCGCCATTATTCCACCTCCACCCATCGTTCAAATTGATGGTATTTGCGCTGAACATACTGGAAGATGCCTTCGGGCAGCGCCACGATAAAAACGACCAGAAACAGGCCGTACAAAACAATACGCAGTCCTCCGATGCCACGCAAAATTTCCGACAGCGGCACCAGGATAAACGCTCCCAGCGTGGCGCCCGCCAAGGTGCCGGGACCGCCGACCACCGCCGCGGCAATGGGCAGGATCGAATAGTCCAGGGCGAATACGGGCATGCCCGCAAACATGTACACATGGGTCATAAAGGCCCCGGCGAACGCGCCGACACAGGCGGAAATAAACAAGGCCTGGGTTTTAAACCAGTAGATGTTGATGCCGGCGTTGATGACCGAACGGTCATTATCGTTGATGGCCTTTAAAATCAGGCCGTAATCGGAGGCTATCATGCGCCGGAAGCCGAACAGGGCGGCAGTCAAAACGGCCATAGCCAGATAGAGCTCTATCCATTTCGAGCTCAATGCTTCAATTCCCGTGAGTCCTTCGGTTCCTCCGAAAATTTTAGTGGCTTCGATAATGCGAACCAGCATCAGCGGAATGATGAGGGTCACCATGGAAAAATAGATTCCTCGCAACCGCAGCACGGGCAGCAAGAACAGGGTGCAGAGCAGCCCCCCGGCAATGGTGGCCGCGGCAATGGAGATCAGGGGATGCCAGTGCCAATAGTAGTTGAAAATGCCGGCGGCATAGGCTCCCGTACCGAAAAAGAGCGCCTGGCCGAGGGATATCATGCCGCTTTGGGCCAGGATGTCCCAACTGATGGCCAGCAGGGCGAAAACGGCGACCGACAATAGGACTTTTTGCCAGTAGTCTCCCAGAACCAGCGGCAGCACCATAAAACCGATAATCGGAATAAGACGGGGGGCGGACAGGTAAAGCATTTCCCGCCAGGAACTCAGGGCGAAGATGTCCCCGGATCTGGCCTTGATCCCCCGGTCGATTCTTTCTTTACGCTTTTTCATAATAATAAGGTTGAATGGTTGATTAGTTGAATGGTTAATTGGTGATCGGAATTTTGATCTGTTTTATTGCTTTTCAAGCTACCATCAGCAGTCTAAAATTCACATTTTGTTTTCCGACTTCCCACTTCCACATTCGAGTTTCCGACTTCCGCATTCCGACTTCCCACTTCTGCTAGATTCTTTCTTCCAGTTCTTTTTGCTTGCCGAACAAACCTGAGGGCTTGACAATCAATACAATGAGGATGGCTGCCAGGCTGACGATCATAGTCCAGTGGGAGCCGATATATGAATCGGTAAAGCGTTCGGCAAAACCGATGATAAAGCTGGCGACGATAACCCCGCCGGTGCTGCCCAGCCCTCCGATAATGCACACTGCCAGGGCCTTGATCAAGACGTCATAACCCTCACCGGGAGAGATACTGCCCAGGGGGATGATAATGGTGGCCGCCAGGGCCGCCAGCCCGGCGCCAAAGGATACGCTCAGCGTGGCGATCCAGTCCGAATCGATGCCCAGGCTCAGCGCTGTGCGTTCATCCTGGGCAATGCCACGAAACGCCAGACCCACGGCCGTGTGGTGGGTGAAAATCCACAGCGCGACAACAATCAACACCCCGGCAATGACGATGATGATGCGCTGCATGTCGACATACGTCCCGGCTATGAAAAAGCTGCGGTCGATAAAAACGGGCAGGGTATATTCAAACCCCACAAACCCCAGGTAGCGGAACAATTCCAGGATTGCCAGGCCGATGCCGAAGGTGGCGATGACCTCTGATAGCACCTGGCCGCGTATCCGCAGCAAAACGAAGCGGTACATCAGCGCCCCGAGCAGGGTGGTCAACAATATGGAAATGACTGCGGCTGGGAGATAGGGAATGTGCAGCAGGTTCATCAGCATCCAGCTTGCGTAAGCGGAAAAAATGTACAACGCCCCATAGGCGAAATTGGCTACCCCGCTGATGCCGAAGGTCAGATTAAAGCCGATGGCCATCAGGGCCAGGATTACACTGTTGACCAGCGCATATACGATGGTTCCCAGAAACATTGCGAAGCAGATCTCCTTTAACCGTACAGCGGCAATGAACTTTTAAAGAAAAGAAAAAATTTGTCCGGGTTCGCTGCGTGACGGCAAACCTGGAACCCCTTCAGAAAAAACAGTGGGAGCGGCTTCCAGTTGCGATATGCAGAGGGTGATATCGCGGCTGAAAGCCGCTCCCACATGAAAATCTGGGGGATTGCAGCCTGCCTTTCGCCATTGAGGTCCCTGTGCGTATCGGTTCAGGCAAACCGCGATTGCTTTTATTTCAGGGACTTCAGCCCCGGTGGCAGCTGGATTTTGGCCTCGGCGACGGACTGGGGGAAAACGATTTTACGCTTGCCGTCCTCTGTCCATTGAAATACCACGCCCACAGCGGTTTGCTGGGGGTCGGAGCCGAAAATGGCCTGATGCCCTTGATCATAGCGGACGCGTCCCATGACACCCACACGATTCGTTTTCTCGATTTCGGCCACGATGGCGTCCGGATCGAGGCTGCCGGCACGCTCAATGGCTTCGGCCAGAATATAAACGGACTCATATGCCGGGGCAGGGCCATGGCCGGCCTGCAGGGATTTTTTGTAAACGCGTTTGTATTTATTGATAAAGGCAACGGATTGAGGGACCCTGGATGAACCGATGGCACTGCCCAGTTCGAAGATGCTGTTCATCGCGCCGCCGATTTTTCCACCGAAGATTTTCCAGGCGTCTGAGCCGGCCAGGGGTGAAATGAAACCGGCCATCAATGCCGGTATTCGCATTGCTTTCCACTGTTTGACGAGGATCCCGCTCTGGGGCATGTCAAAAATCGGCATGATCACCTGGGCGCCTTTTGCACGGGCCTTCATCAGAGCTGATGAGAAATCGGAGGTTCCGGTGGGATAGGCCTCCATCCCCAGTACCTGCCAGCCGGCTTTGTCAAAATACATTTTTTTCACAAAACCCGCCGTGGCACGGGCCCAGGCTACATCCTGATGCATGATATACACTTTGTTGAATCCGAATTGCTTGTTGATCAGGGCCATGTTTCCGGCCAGGTATTTCACCAGATGAACCGCGTTTAAACAGGTGCGAAAAATATACTTGTATTTTTCCGGGTTTTGTTTGAGTTTTTTTTCAGACCCGGGGCTCATGGCAATGGTTCCCAGCATGGGAGTCCTGTACTTGGCAATGATATCCATACCGGCGATCAGGGCTTCGGAACGAAACGGTCCTACCAAGATGGCCGTCGGCTTTTTTTCGAGGATGATTTTTTCAAGCCCCAGCAACGCTTCGGGGACCGGAACACCGGGAGCCGCATCCCGCAGGTCGGCCGCCACCACTTTCAAGGGCCTTTTCATGCCGGCGACATTTACGCCGCCGTTGGCATTAATTTCGCTGACCGCCATCTGGACTGCCTTGTGAGCCTCTTTGCCCTCCAGAAATCCCAGAGACGTCGGCACGCCGATAACGATGGGTTCAGCGGCCAGGGCGGTGGGGATCATAATTAGCCATGTCAGGGCAGCGAATAATACGAGACTGGTAAAGAATAATTTTTGTTTCATGGCGTCCTCCTTACAGTTTTTTTCTATCCATTTGGTGATAGCCGTTGAGAAAAAACCTTCGACAATTGAAAAAGGGGGTCACGGCGTTTGAACTGCACCGCGGCAGAACATAACAGCGATGAAAATGGCCGCTTACTATGGATTCCCAGACAATTACGTATTTTGACAAGGGGGGGGTTCTGCAAGGCTGCTCCTTCTCAAAATAGCTATACGGTAGCTATATTAACCATTTTCGTAAGTCAAGTGAAATGTGCCACAAAGTAAACATATTTGGTATTGCCCGGTTGAAAAACCATCTGCGATAAATTTTCATGCCGGATATCCGGTGGAAGACGTCGAGAACCATACCATTGACAAGATACCGGCACCGGCAAGTGTTCTTTTAATCCCCGGCGGACAAGGGGTTAATTCTCCTGCCCTTGGGCGATTATAAATATTGCGATTAGATACCCCCGTTGCTTGCAGCGGGGTAGTGCATTAGGTTTGGTTGACGGTGGTTCAGGATAATGAACAATTATCGGAAGCTGATTTCAAGATATATTAGAGTATGGACTGATAACTATGGAGGTTAATTGAATCGACTTGACAAAAAATATTTTAGTGATAAGATTACGGCTAATTCGTGTTCATCTAAATGAACAATTTGGAGGTACTCATTGAAGATCCAGATAGAATCTATCGGGCTGCCGACCCTGTCTAAATTAATTGGCAAAACGTCGCAATTGGAAATGACCGACGGAACAGTGGCGGATCTTGTTGCGCACCTTGTGGATCGGCATGGTCGGCAGGCGGTTAAAATTTTACTGGACCAGCAAAGGCAGTTGGATATGGCGATCCAGGTAATGATCAATGATGAAGGATTTTTGCCCAGAGACGAGTATGCAAAGCGCATTCTCAAAGACGGGGATGCGGTTAAATTTATGCTGTTGGTCGGTGGCGGATAGAAGCTATCTTGAAAATGCATATTCTGCCCAATGTCTGCGTTGCGATTCGGTTTAAAATGCTCACGTACGAACGTGTACGCTCCGCTTTTAAACCAAATCGACGCCTTGACCTTGAACAGAATCTACTATTTTTGAGATATCTTCCCACTCTTATTTTCCATAATCGAATTGTATTTCCCATGGTTTTCTAAGGTGTATTTAAATCACAGTGGAGTCTTATATGGCCTATTTTCGCGTCAACGAAAACTGCAACGGGTGTTTATCCTGTGTGGAAAATTGTCCTGCCTCGGCGTTAAGCTATATTGATCAGGATGATCAACGAACGCTGCTGCACAACATGACCAAATGTGCGCGATGCGGTCAATGCTGGCGAATCTGTCCGCAAGAGGCCATCGAGTTTCAGCATCTTTTAGTCGGGCAGTGGGATGATGTGGTAACGATGGATCTGATTCGATGCCAGGTATGCGGCGAACCGCTTTATTCCACGGCGTATCAGCAAAAAGTGGTAAATGAGATGGATGCAAACAGTGAGCCGCTTTGCCCGCAGCACCGGCAACGGCGGGTCGCTTCGAAGTGGCCACATAAATATTAGCTGATAGCTCAAAGCTCAAAGATGATAGTCTGAAGGATTAAAATCCTTTTTACTATGAGCTTTAGATTGGCTTGTCTTGGGCCGTGATCTGAGACTTTTAAACCACTTCAAGTCAAAATTGGGGGACCCATGATTGTCGGAGATTTAAAACCGCTGGCAGAAATTGTTTCAACGGTCAAAGAATATAAGCAGATACTGGTGCTTGGCTGCGGCAGCTGTGTCACCGTTTGCCTGTCTGGCGGTGAAAAAGAGGCCCAACATCTGTGTCATGAACTTTCTCAGATCAGACATTACGAGGGCGCTGTGCCTAAATTTGAAGTGGGCGCAATCCTCCGGCAGTGTGAGCTGGACCTGGTGCTTGAGTATCAGTCAATACCGGCGGGAACCGATGCCATCCTGTCTCTGGCCTGCGGCGCCGGTGTGCAAACCGTGGCGGAAGCCTATGATCCGCTGCCGGTGATCCCTGCGCTGAATACAACATTTCTCGGCGCTTCCATCAAGCCGGGCAACTGGACGGAAATGTGCCAGGGGTGCGGCGATTGTGTATTGGCCTTTACCGGCGGCATCTGCCCGGTGGCCCGTTGCGCCAAGAGCCTGTTTAACGGCCCCTGCGGCGGGTCGCAGAACGGCAGCTGCGAGGTCGGCCTGGACATCCCCTGTGCCTGGGCGATGATTTACCTGCGGCTCAAAAGACAGAACAAATTGCATTTACTAAAAGAGCTGCGGATGCCCAAGGATTGGCGACCCGGTGGGGCCGCAGGCCCTCGCAAGCGGGTGCGAATTGGGATCGGGGATGGGTCATGGAAGTAAATAAAATAGAAATACTTTCCGTTGGTGTTGATGTCGGCAGTTCAACCAGCCACCTGGTCTTTTCCAAACTGGTTCTCAAAAGAGATCCGCGTTCGGTCAGCAGGCGTTTCAACATCCGGCAAAGAGACATTATTTATGAAGGAAAAATCATCCATACCCCGTTATTGGATGATAAAACCATTGACATTGTCGGATTAACCGCTTTTTTCAAAGAAGAATATAAACGCGCAGGTTTTGATCCGGACGATATCCAGACAGGTGCGGTTATTGTTACCGGTGAGTCTGCCCGCAAACAAAATGCCAGGCAAATCGTCGAGGCACTGTCAAATGATGCCGGCAAATTTGTGGCGGCGACAGCCGGGCCCAATTTCGAGAGCCTAATTGCGGCAATGGGTTCGGGGGCCGCAGCTCGCTCAAAGGATGATAACAAGACGATAGTATCGTGTGATATCGGTGGCGGAACCTCAAACATCGCCATATCCAGAAATGGGCAGACGTTATCGACCAGCTGCATATCTGTCGGGGGGCGGTTGCTGGGCGTTGATTCCGAAGGAAAAATCTGGCGGATCGACGAGCCGGCAGCAAAGGTGATGGCGCATCTTGGGATGAATTATCAAATCGGAGACCCAATTTCTAAGGAAGATATCGAAAGAATCGCTGCCAAGTTTGCTGAAATTTTAATTGAGGTCATTACGGGTCCTGCAGCATCCTCTTTAGCCCGGCAGCTCATGCTGACCGCTGACCTGAATTTCCCCAGCCGCATTGACGAATATTCCTTTTCGGGAGGTGTCGCCGAACTGATGTATGGAGGGGTGAACAATTTTGACGATATCGGGCACATTTTGGCCGATAAAATAAAATTGCTGGCACCTGAATTGAGAGCGCCCGTCATAGAGCTGCCGAATAAAATCAGAGCGACCGTTATTGGCGCGGGCGCCTATTCATTGTCAATTTCCGGTTGTTCGGGATTTAGAGACGATCAGGTATCTTTTCCGATAAGAAATGTTCCTGTCATACGGGTGGATGTCGATCAATCCAAATTAAGTATTGAACACGTGATATCGCAAATAAATGCCGCCTTCCAAAGATTTGACCTGGACGAGGGTGAAGAAATTATCGCACTATACTTCAAGGACCCGGTCAGGGTTTCATATCCTCAGCTGGAATTGTTTGCGAAATCGATTGAAGCGGCTTTAGCCAATACAATTAAAAATAAACTGCCCGTCATTTTGATTTTTGAAACAGACATTGCTTCCAGCGTGGGAAATGTCATTCGTCGGGAAACACAGTTGAAAACGAACCTGCTGGCACTCGACGAGCTGATGCTGAGAGAAGGCGATTGGATTGATATTGGAGAACCCCTGGTGGCCGGTCA
>JAOZSC010000052.1 GCA_029939875.1 Desulfobacterales bacterium | reverse complement strand
TCAGCAATCCACCGGTTATAGCGGTTGTCATCAATATGTTCCGTTTGCCGGATTTTCTAACTGGAGAAAATGCAATGTGCTACAGATTGAAATTATTACAAACACGACAACCGCTATATTGAATTTTTTATTGAGGAGAACCGCGCATGAAAGAACTATTCGAAAAGATGGCCAGCGCACTGATCGCCGGCCATCAGGAAGAAGTCCTCACGCTTACCCGGGAGGCTTTGGATAACAAAGCCGCCGCCCGGGACATACTGGACAACGGATTGCTCGCCGGCATGGACGTGGTGGGACAGCGCTTTAAGGCCGGCGACCTGTTTATTCCTGAAGTTCTTCTCTGTGCCCGCTGCATGCTCGCGGCCATGGATATTTTAGACCCCCTGCTTTCGGAAGGCGATGCCACCGCCACAGGCACGGTCGTCATCGGCACGGTGGAAGGGGATCTGCATGATATCGGCAAAAACCTGGTGGCCATGATGCTCCAGGGAGGGGGCTTCAAGGTGGTGGATTTGGGAACCAACATCAAATCCGCGGACTTTGTGTCCGCCGTTGAGCAACACCAGCCCGACATCCTGGGCATGTCGGCGCTTTTGACCACCACGATGCCCAAAATGCAGGAAACCATTGAAGCCCTCAAGGAAGCGGGACTCCGCGACCAGGTCAAAGTAATGATCGGCGGCGCACCGGTGACCCAGGATTATGCCGATAGAATCGGAGCCGATGCTTACGGGGCCAATGCGGCCTCGGCAACCGAAAAAGCCAAGGAACTGCCGTCATAGTTCGCGGTTGGCTCCTATCTGCGAATGGCGGCATCCTGCGGACACCCCGGCAGTCGGTCGGCATTTCGCCCACGATCTCATGCCTGAATCTTACACGAAATATGAAACCCTCCGACTCGTGGTAAATTCAGGTAATAAAGGGACGGATAGGGATGATGAAAAATTTATTCGAGCAGGCAATTGAGGTTATATTAAAAGGGGACGCCGACAAGGCAGCCGAGCTGGCCCGCCGCGGACTGGACCAGGGGCTCGACGCCCTGGAGTTTATGGACAAAGGCTTTATCCCGGCAATCAACAACGTCGGGGACCTGTTTGAAGCGGGCAGAGTCTTTCTGCCGGGATTAATCTATTCGGCCAAGGCCATGGAAAAAGCCACGGAAATCCTCAATGCCGCCATCAGCGGCGGCAATGCAATAGTGGCCGGCAAAGTGGTCATCGGAACCATTGAAGGTGATGTACATGATATCGGAAAAACAATTGTGGTGTCGCTTTTTAATGCCAACGGTTTTGATGTGCTGGATCTCGGACGCGATGTTCCCATCGGGCGGTTTATCGAAGAAGCCGAAAAATTTGGAGCCGATATCATTGGATCCAGCACCCTGCTGACCACCACAATGGCAGGCCAGAAAAAGTTGGAGCAGGAGCTGAAAAGCGCCGGACTGAAAGAAAAATACAAAACCATTGTCGGCGGTGCCCCCGTCACCCAGCGCTGGGCCGATCGGATTGGTGCGGATGCCTATGCCCAGGATGCCGGCGACGGCGTAAAAAAAGCAAAGCAACTGCTGCAGAAAAAATCCCAACCCTGAATCACGGGGGGTGGATCGTTATGGGATCGTGTGGGCTCTAAATCCACATAGACGGGTGCAACTCCCGTACCCCCCGCCAGAACGCCCGCTTGGGCAAGGAATAAATTTGTGAGCCTCACATGGACCACAACCCAGGTTCAACGCCTGAGCGCCTTGAGTGCTTCCGAAACGGATCTGGCCCGCGTCTTTACCGGCTCCCGCGAGCGCGAGCGCGCCTACCAGAAGCTGGAAAAACAACTGTCGGCATTTCAGCGTGAGCAACTCAAGGCTTTTCGCGAAACACAACGCCGACCGGCCCTGTGCCGCCTGGAAAGCCGCCTGGTGGACGTCCTGGTAAAGCAGGGTTTTGTCCAGGTTGCCACGCCGATCATCATGGCCAGAGGGCTTCTGGCCAAAATGTCGATTGATGCCCGCCACCCCCTGAATTCTCAAATTTACTGGCTCGACAATAACCGGTGCCTGCGCCCCATGCTGGCGCCCCATCTGTATTACGTCCTCGTGGACCTGCTGCGCCTGTGGGACAGGCCAGTGCGTATTTTTGAAGTCGGTCCCTGTTTCCGCAGGGAATCACGCGGAGCGCAGCATTCCAGCGAATTTACCATGCTCAACCTGGTGGAAATGGGCCTGCCGGCGCAAAACCGCCAGGATAGAATCCGGCAACTCGCAATCCTGGTAGCGGAAGCGGCCGGCATAAGCGACTATCGCTTTGAAGCCGTGACCTCGGAAGTTTACGGGGATACTATCGACATGGTGGCCGGCAAAGACGACCTGGAGGTGGGCTCGTCCGCCATGGGGCCCCATCGGCTGGATCGCCCCTGGAAAATAACCGATAACTGGGTGGGAATCGGGTTCGGGCTCGAACGCCTGTTAATGGCCGCCGGCAACCATCGCAACCTGGCCGGGATGGGACGCAGTCTGTCTTATTTAAACGGCATCCGGCTGAACCTGTCCTGAATCCGCCATGAAACCGCAAGATACAGCCTTGAGCCTCGATACGATCCTTTCAAAGCCTTGCCGCGGACAGTCCCTTACCGCCGGGCAGATCTCCTTTTTGCTGGAACTGAGCCACCCCGAACAGAGGGCCAAGCTGTTTCGCACGGCCCGCAATTTGCGCCACCAATACTTCGGCAATGAAATTTTTTTATATGGCTTTCTTTACGTCAGCACCTATTGCCGCAACGACTGCACGTTTTGTTTTTTTCGCCGCTCCAACTCGACCTCCCCCCGCTATCGCAAGAGCATCCAGCAAATCGTATCTGCAGCGGTCCGGCTGGCAGATGCCGGCGTTCACCTTATCGATCTGACCCTGGGAGAAGACCCGGCCCTGTTCGACAGCCCCGGGGACAAATTCGCTCACCTGGTGGAGCTGGTAACCGCGGTCAGCAAAGCCACGGAAAGTGTTCTCATGGTTTCACCGGGGGTGATGGCAGACCACGTTCTGGCTCAACTGGGCCAGGCCGGGACCACCTGGTATGCCTGCTACCAGGAAACCCACCAGCGCAGACTTTTTGATCGCCTGCGGCCCGGGCAGAATTTTGACACGCGGCTGGAAGCTAAAGTCACGGCCCACAGGCTGGGACTGCTGATCGAAGAAGGCCTGCTGTGCGGGGTGGGGGAGACCACCAGCGACATCGTTGAGTCCATGGAAGTGATGCGGCGCCTGGATGCCGATCAGATCCGGGTGATGAACTTTGTTCCCCAGCCACAAACTCCCATGGCCGGCCATGCTCCTGCCGATCCCCACAAGGAAATGCTGATCATTGCCGTCATGCGCCTGGTTTTTCCGGACCGGCTGATACCCGCGTCACTGGACGTGGATGGGCTGTCCGGACTTAAATCCCGCCTGGATGCCGGTGCCAACGTGGTAACATCCATTGTACCGCCGGGACGCGGCCTGGCGGGAGTGGCCCGCCCGGATCTGGACATCGACAACGGTCGGCGCACGACCGCCGCCGTGCAGGCGGTTTTAAAAGATTGTGACCTGCAGCCGGCAGGGACCGCCGCCTACCGCGCCTGGACAACCCGTCGCCGAAATATGATCTCCGGCAATGGGTTGGGAAGGAAAATTGCTTGAAAATTGCTGTGGTCGGTGGAAAACTTCAGGGGGTGGAAGCCTGCTACCTGGCGCGCAAGGCCGGCTGGCAAGTGGTGGTGGTCGATAAAAAACCGGGGGTTCCGGCCGCCGGCCTGGCGGATCAGTTTATTGAACTGGATGTTACCGGCCGGCAGGATCCGGCACCGGCCCTGGGCACTGTTGATCTGATCATTCCCGCCCTGGAAAATCAAGCGGCCCTGACCTGCCTGCAGCGCTGGAGCCGGGATCACGGCGTGGCGTTGGCCTTTGATGCCGGCGCCTATGCGACCACGTCATCCAAAAAAAAATCCAACCGCCTGTTTGAGTCCTGCGCCATTGCGACTCCCCGGGACTGGCCTGCCTGCGGCTGCCCGGTGGTGGTTAAACCGAGTGCGGGCAGCGGCAGCCGGGGTGTGCGAATTTTCAATGACCCGCAGCTATTGCAGCGGCAACTGGATAAAAGTACTCAGCCGCAGGTGGTGCAGGAATTTATTCCCGGACCGTCTTATTCCCTGGAAATCATCGGTCGGCCCGGCCGCTATGTGCCGCTGCTGGTTACGGACCTTGAAATGGATACCAACTACGACTGCAAGCGGGTGCGCGCCCCGACAAACATGGCCGATACGCTGGTGGCCGAATTTGAACAAACCGCGGTCACCATCGCCGAAGCGCTGCAACTCGAAGGTTTGATGGATGTCGAAGTTATTTTAAATGACAAGCGGCTGAAAGTTCTTGAAATCGACGCCCGCCTGCCCAGCCAGACGCCCACGGCGGTGTACTGGTCAACGGGCCTCAACATGGTGACACTGCTGGCAGAATTTTTCCTGCATCCGTCAACGACCATCGCTAAAACCCGGCCGCCGGCCCGGGCTGTCATTTATGAGCACATCCATGTGACACCCGGCCGCATCGACGTTTGCGGTGAGCACATCATGGCCGCATGCGGGCCTCTTGAAGTGCAGGCCGGCTTTTTCGAAGCTAATGAGGCCATCACCGACTATGCTCCCGGCCGTCAGCAATGGTCCGCCACCCTGATTATCGCTGAAGACAACCTCAATGCCGCCATGGTGCGGCGCAACCGAACGATATCAACGATTCGCCAGACCTTTTCCCTGGACCGATACGACGATGCCGGCCCGGGAGGCCCGCTATGACCCGGTTGAAAACCCATGACATTGCCGGCCTTGCCGAGCATCTGGCCGCTTACGATACCGAATTGATCGCCAAAACCGGCTGTTCACTGAAAGGAATCGCCTGCCGGGCCGCCGGCATGGGTGAAACGTCTTTTCAACGCCTGGCACCCAGGACTTCCATCGCGGTTGTACCTGCCACGGCGGGCCGGGGAATCATTGCCGGGTTTTGCGATGCCGTTGCCGGAATCGCGCTGCATATGGGCTGCCGGGCGTTTGTTACCCGCAACGTGGATGTGGCCGGCCTGAAAGAAGCCTTTGAAAAAAAAGCCGGCGTGCTCATGCTGGCCGACGATGACTGCTTTGCGGCCATTGACATCCGCAGTCGCCGGGTGTCCCACAATTCCGATGCCACTGGCAGGGGCTTTGCGCAAGCCCTGGAACTGATGGCCGGGGGGGTGAAAAACCGCGAAGTGCTGGTGATCGGCTGCGGTCCGGTGGGTGCCGGCGCAGCTTTGTGCCTTTCCCGCCTGGGGGCGCAGGTTTGCCTGAATGATATCGTTGATCGGCGCTGCCGCGACCTGTCTGCGGTACTCACCCGTCTGGCGGATTCAAGAATCCGTATTGCCAGAGGACTGGAACCGGCGCTGGCCGCCCACCGGCTGATTGTCGATGCCAGCCCGGCGGCCGGCATCATCGGTGCCGATCACATTACGGCGCATACCCGGGTCAGCGCTCCCGGGGTTCCCTCCGGGCCCACGGCCGAAGCCCGCGTTAAACTGGGTGATCGGCTGTTGCACGATCCGCTTCAACTCGGTGTGGCCACTATGATTGCAGACATCGTAAACCTCAACGTTGCAACATTAAGGTAAAATTTCAACAGATAGCTGACGGTCGGTGAAAGGACAGGTGGGCCCCATGACAGCACAAAAAAAAATCAAACAACCTGTCGGTACCGGGCGGACCTATCGCAAACGCGTGGAGCTGTTACGGCTCATCGATAAAATAAAACTGTGGCCTTCGCGCAAGGGAATTTTGCATGGCATCCGGTCCATTGAAAAAATGGGGGACCAGGCCCGGATTACCACCCACTGTAGTAAAACTTTCGTGGTGACAAACTCGCGCAACAGCCGGGCCGCCCGCTGGCTGAGAAACAAATGGTTCAAACAGGTGTGCGGTGTGTGCAAAATCCCCGCCTGGAAACTGGAAAAATACAGCGCCACCCGGTTCAAGCGTCACTATGGATCAGCGCTGCTGGATAAAGACGAAACCTCACCTTAATGTTGCAAACGTTGAGGTTCACATCGCTGAGCTGGTCTGTTTCGTCGATGGGCTCGACGTGTTTTTCGATGGGCGTTTTTTTGGCCGGGAAGAAGATTCTTTTTTCTTTTCAGGCTGCGGACCAAAGCCGAAAAAAGCCCCTGGAACGCGGGGCGTCTTTGTTTTCGCAGGCGTCTTTGTTTTCGCAGGCGCCTTGGCCGGCGTCCGCTGTCTATTTTCGCGCTGCTGGCCGTGCACTCGCATGGGTTTTCTGGACCGCGCCCTTCTTGATCGAGCAACCGGTTTGGAACGGTCCTCCACGTACCAGTCTTCTTCGGGCCAGACCACCGGAATTGTATAACCCAGCATCTCCTCCAGTGGCTCCAGGTGAAAAACGTAACGCTCGCAGGCCAGCGACAGCGCCCGACCGGTTTTTCCCGCCCGTGCCGTACGGCCGATACGGTGCACGTAATTTTCGGAATCCTGGGGCAGATCATAGTTAATGACATGGCTGATGTCTTCCACGTGAATGCCCCGGGAGGCCACATCGGTGGCCACCAGGATCTTGATGCGCCCGTTTTTAAACTGCTCCATCAATCGAAACCGTTTGCGCTGGGGAAGGTCGCCGGTAATGCCCTCGGCCGGCAAACCGTTTTCCTTCAAGCGCGTGGTGAGCCGATCCACCCCCACACGGGTATTGACAAAAATAAGCACCCGGGTCCAGTCTTCGCGCTTTAAGAGGCCCAGCAGCAGGGACATTTTTTTATCGCTGCCCACATGAAACAGACGCTGTTCGATGCCTTCCACCGTCACGGTCTCCGGGGTGACGGCGATAAACTCGGGAAGATTCATGTACTGGTAGGTCAGTTCCATGACCCGGTAAGACAGGGTGGCCGAAAACAGCATGGATTGTCTTTTTTCATAAGGGGGAAGATTGCGCAAGATGTACTGCATGTCCTTGGCAAACCCGAGGTCCAGCAAGCGATCAGCCTCATCGATCACCAGGGCCTTGATCTCATCGGTTTTAAATATTTTCTGCTTGTAGTAGTCGATGATGCGCCCGGGGGTACAAATCACGATATCAACACCACGGCGCAGCTCATCGGCCTGCTTCTGGTAATCGACACCGCCAACCACCTGGGCCAGAACCAGGTCGGTATGGCGACAAAGCACCCGGGCTTCTTCATAGATCTGCCGGGACAATTCCCGGGTAGGCGCCACGATGAGCGCCGAGGGCAATCCACTTCTTTTCTCGGGCCTGGGCAGCAGACGAGCCAGCACGGTGATTAAAAAAGCGGCTGTTTTTCCGGTACCGGTCTGGGCCTGACCGGCAACGTCGCGGCCGGTCAGCGACACCGGCAGGCTGCGAGCCTGTATCGGCGTACAGTAAGTAAAACCTACATCGTTTAACCCGGCCAGGACCTCGGGCGGTAGATCAAACTCATCAAATCGGGTTGATGTCAAAAATTCGGGTTCCGGCGCTCGCTCATTCGGCAACAATGATTTTGGTTCTTCGGGCATATATTTTATTTCCTTTGATTTTATGGTGATTTGATTATACTCCCATTTCTGATTATTGCAAGTCGACATCTGGCTACCGCGCCTTATCTTGACAATATCCGTACACGGGCCCATATTGGTATCGTTGTTATCTCTGTTGTGCTTTTCAATTGGAATTTGTACATGGATCTTGCACGCGCCGCCAGCTTTCATATGCAAGATCCTGGTCACAATACGGATGATTAGGATGAAAGATTTTTTCAAGGTCAAGACCATTGAACAGGCTCTCGAATATACCACCCGATTTGCCCGCATGGAAACTGAAAATATTGCTCTGGCCAAATCCGCAGAACGTGTTTTGGCCGCAGACATCCGCTCCGACATAGATCTGCCGGAGTTTGCCCGTTCGATAATGGACGGGTATGCGGTTAAGGGATCTTCCACTTTCGGGGCCAGCGAGGGCAATCCGGCCTATCTGACGGTTACCGGCACCGTGGCCATGGGTGAATTGCCGGATTTTTCGATTGGTTCCGGGCAGGCCGTCCGGATATCCACCGGTGGAATGCTTCCCGATGGTGCCGACAGTGTCGTTATGATTGAACACACCGCGGCTATCGATGACAACACCATCGAAGTATACCGCAGTGTCGCACCCGGACAAAACATGGTGGCCGTGGGCGAAGACCTCAAAAAAGGCGAACGGCTGCTGGCCGACGGCTGCAGACTCAGGCCCCAGGAAAGCGGCCTGCTGGCGGCACTGGGCAGGCAAACCGTCAAAGTCTACAAAATGCCGCGCATCGGCATCATCTCCACAGGAGATGAGATCGTACCGGTGGATACGCGTCCAGGCCCGGGGCAAATTCGTGATATCAATACTTATACACTCAGCGACCTGGTAAGGCAATCCGGTGCGGTGGCCGTTGCTTTCGGCATTGTGGGCGATGACTATGACGCACTGCTGGCCACAAGTGCCGACGCCCTTAAAGATTGTGACATGGTCATTGTGTCCGGGGGCAGCTCGGTGGGGGCCCGGGATTTTACCATCGATATCATTTCCGCGCAGCAGGATGCCGAAATCCTGTTTCATGGCATTTCAATCAGCCCCGGAAAACCAACCATTTTGGCCAGGGTGGGGGAAAAACCCTTCTGGGGCCTGCCCGGGCATGTGGTCTCAGCCATGATTGTCTTTTCCCAGATTGTAACCCCCTTCATCGATCACATCAGCGGCCTGGCCGCCCGGGAAAATGAACCGTTTCGGCTGACCGCCCGGTTGAGCCGTAACCTGGCATCGGCCCAGGGCCGTGTCGACTTTGTCCGCGTGCGCCTGAACCGCCGGGGCGACGACCTGTGGGCCGATCCCGTTCTGGGAAAATCCGGTTTAATCAGCACCATGGTCAAAGCCGACGGATTGATCGCCATCGGGATGAATACGGAAGGGCTGGATAAAGGGACACCCGTGCACGTAATACCACTATGATAATTGTGCGGCAAACGCACAATTGTCAGTGGTCCGTTGTCTGTCGTCCGTGGTCAGGCAGGCAATGGCAACCAACTGATATCTTTAATGCACAGGATGATAAAAATCAGGCGCCTTGCCTTATTTTTCAGGAGTGAAAATGGAATCCAAACGCAATGTTTACCTGAACATGAAAACCCTGGAGGAAACCCGCAAAATTGTTGATGAACAATTTCCGGTTTCCGGCATCCTGACCAACGAGACGATTGCCGTGCCGGAGGCCGTCGGCCGGGTTCTGGCAGAACCGGTGTATGCCCGGTTGTCTTCGCCCCATTTCAATGCGGCCGCCATGGATGGGCTGGCCGTAAAAGCACAGATCAGCTTCGGCGCCAGTGAAGCCGCGCCCAGAACCCTGGTGATCGGCAAAGACGTGTTTGCCGTTAACACCGGTCATGTCATGCCGCCAGACTGCGATGCCGTGATCATGATCGAAAACGTCCTCGTCCTCGACGACACCCGGGTGCAGATCGACAAGCCGGTTTTTCCATGGCAAAATGTGCGCAAGGTCGGCGAAGACATCGTCGCCACCGAGCTTCTTTTCCCTCACAACCATCTTGTCACCCCCTACTGTGTGGGGGCCCTGCTGACCGGCGGCGTATTTTCGGTGTCGGTGAAGAAAAAACCCGGAATTCTGATCATCCCCACCGGCTCGGAACTCGTCGACTGGCGCAAAAGCGGGGACCAGAACCTTGCGCCGGGACGGGTGCTGGAAACCAACTCTTTCGTTTTGGGCAGCCTGATTGAAAAATGCGGGGCGGTGTACACCCGGCACGACATGCTCGTTGACGACATCCAGACCATCAAACCGGTGGTAAGCGATGCCGCCGCAGACGGGTACCAGATGGTGCTCGTTCTGGGGGGGTCTTCCGCGGGCTCCGAAGACTTTGCCAAGCGGGTGATCCTGGAACTCGGGCAGGTGCTCGTGCATGGCGTGACCATCATGCCCGGCAAGCCGGTGGTCATAGGCCTGGTCGATAACAAGCCGGTCTTCGGCATTCCCGGATACCCGGTTTCGGCCATCATCGCCTTTGAACAATTTGTTCAGCCCCTGATCAACCGGATGCTGGGCCAACCCGATGAACCCCGGGAAACGGTCCCGGTCGAACCCACCCGCAAGATTGCCTCCAAGCTGGGGGTCGAAGAATTTTTACGGGTCAAACTGGGACAGGTCGGCAACCGGATCGTGGCAACCCCCCTGCCCCGAGGCGCCGGCTGCATTACGTCCATGACCGAAGCCGACGGTATCATCCGTATCCCGAACCACATCGAGGGCTTAAAAGACAATGCCCAGGTGA
>JAOZSC010000477.1 GCA_029939875.1 Desulfobacterales bacterium | reverse complement strand
CGTGAAGCGCTGATACTGTCCGGCGGAGGTTTTCAATGAATCATCAAAAAAGCAGGAGACATCCTTTGCTCCCTGGCTTTGCATGTCAACAAATATGCCGCCGCAATCCGAAATCCACTGCCGGGTTAAAATAACCTGCCGGGAAAGAATCCGGGCCTGGTTCACGGCCTGGTTCACGGCCTGATT
Source organism: Desulfobacterales bacterium (assembly GCA_029939875.1). GTDB lineage: Bacteria > Desulfobacterota > Desulfobacteria > Desulfobacterales > JAFDCJ01 > JAFDCJ01. The sequence goes on along the minus strand of JAOZSC010000477.1, from coordinate 2,558 downwards.
TTCATTCTGGATGGCAGCCCAGGTGAAAATGATTCCCAGGGTGGGAAAAATGATCAGGACTATACAGCATAAAAACTTCCATTGCAGTGAAACATGCCGTTTTTTCACGGTGGTGTCTCCTGTCGGGCAGATTTTTTAACACGCAGAAGAAATTGAATATCCCAAAATTTGCAAAAGCCGGGTATGAATTGCCGTAAGCTGAGCATACTTTGTGCAAAGCGGGGTTGTGTAAGGATTTATACCTGTTTTCCGGGGGTGAGTCAACGCTGACGGCGAGGTCCTAAAACAAATAATATCGTTGTCAGCCACCAACGCAGGTCTTCAGGATGTAAAAAAATTGTAAAAAATGTAACAGAATGAAAAATGCCGCTAAAATGCCTTGCCCTGAGCACCCGGTAATGCAAGGGTATTTTCCATGGCCGCAGTGAAAAAAAAGATCGGACACAGTGTTCTGATTATCGATGACGACAAGGACATCGTGCAGACCCTGAAAGGCAACCTGGAGCTGGACGGCTACGAGGTGCTGACAGCTCCGGACGGACGAACGGGTCTGCATATCGCCCAAGACAGCCGTCCCGGGCTGGTGATCCTGGATTTAAACCTGCCGGATATCGATGGGATCAAGGCCTGCCAGATCATACGGCGGGAATTTGATTTTCCCATTATCATGCTGACTGCCCGTGACGGCGTTTCGGACAAGGTTCTGGGGCTCGAATGCGGCGCCGATGATTACATGGTCAAGCCCTTTAATTTTTTAGAGCTGTCGGCCAGAATCAAAGCCATCTTCAAACGGGTTGAAAGAAGCCTGGTCAACGACCGCTATGAAGCAAAACAACTGGCGGTAAACTTTAAATCCAGGACCGTCTCGGTTCGCGGCTCCGAGGTTAAACTGACCCGCACCGAATTTGAACTGCTGGAGCTTTTTGTTTCCTATCCCGATGAGGTCCTTTCCCGTGAATTCATCCAAAAGCAGATCTGGCGGGATTCCCAGTTGTATCAAACCAGTCGCGCGGTGGATGTCCACATCCAGCGGCTAAGGAAAAAAATTGAGACCGATGCCGAAAAACCGGAATACATCGTTACGGTTGCGGGCGTGGGTTATAAATTTCAGGTGAGCCGGTGAGATGCAGGCAACGGCAAAGAAAAAACAATTAACAACCATTGACTGCTTTTTCCGGTATTAAACCCCCAACACAATTTTATGGACGTAATGCGATTCGGTCCGCAGGTCGGCAGGATGGTCAAACTTAAACTGAGGTCAAGCTACTGGATTGTTGATGGAGATGACAATATCATCATTGGCAAGGGAAGAATGGAAATCCTGGAAAATATCGAAAAAACGGGTTCCATCAACCAGACCGCCAAACTGATGAAAATGTCCTACAAAGCGGTCTGGAGCAAAATCAAAGCCACCGAAAAACACCTCAATGCACCTGTTGTGCATGCCGACCGCAAAGAGGGCACGCATTTGTCCCAGCAGGGGAAGGAATTGCTGGAAAAATACCGGCGGTTGAAAAACAAATGCCAGAATGCCGATGATAGGATATTCCGCGGTATTTTCAGTTGATCTGCAAAGGGATGCCCTCTGCATGGTGGGGTTGTTACAACTTTTACAGTTTTGTTGCTTGACTATAAAAGGGGGTTTGCTAATAAAATTAGCGAACAGGCCTTTATGCGGCTGAAGATGGAGCCCAGGCCGTGGCTTGGGGACCATCTGGACAGACACAAGGACGAGTCGGACCTGTGGATTAAACGAGGTGATTAAATGACCGACGCGGCTGCACCCAGGAAATCCAGAATTAGAAAGCCCTTGGTGGTGGGAGTGGTTGTTGGCGTCGTGCTAACCGTGGTGATGGTGCTGGCCTCCGGCTTTATGATCGACACCACCAACACGGATGTGTTTTGTGCCAAGTGCCACATTATGAAACCGTTCAGGATGGCCTGGCAGAACGCCGTGCACGGCGGTCACAATCCCCAGGGGTTTGCGGCCCAGTGTGTGGATTGCCATCTGCCCCACGGCAATTTTTTTGAGTATTTCATCGTCAAGGGGATGACCGGCACCGGGGATGTTATCCAGAATTTTTATGTTGACGGAGCCACCTTTGACTGGGCCGGCAATGCCGAAAAGAACCGCACCAAATTTACCTTTGAAAGCGCCTGCCGGCATTGTCACCATGTACTGACGCCTCCCGGCATACGGCGCGGCGGACTGATGGCGCATCGAACCTTTTTACGGGGTGAGACCAGTAAAACCTGCGCGGACTGCCATCCCCGTGTGGGCCACAAGAATATGATTGAAATCGCTGATCAGTTTTTTAAAGAAAAGACCTGAAGCCGGGTAACATCTATAAAAAGCAATTTTTTTTAACCTTGAAAGGAGGCGGATCACATGAACCAGTTGCTTCGCAAAATTGGAATATCGGGTTTGGCCCTGCTTTTTACGACAGTGGCGTTTTGCGCTTTTGCGCAAACCCAGACTGTCAATCTGGCAGGCACACCGGATCTGGTGATCAAACGGGGGTTTTCCAAACAGGCGGCGAGCTGCATCGAGTGCCATG
>JAOZSC010000476.1 GCA_029939875.1 Desulfobacterales bacterium | reverse complement strand
TTTCGCCGGTATCGAACCGCTTGAATTGGGAGATCTGCCCTATATCGAACAGAAAGTCGTTGTTTACGGTTTCCCAATGGGCGGAAATACACTTTGTGCGACAACGGGTGTGGTATCACGTATTGAGCACCATCGCTACGCACACAGTGGAGAATCTTTTCTCGCGGTTCAGGTCGATGCTGCGGTCAATCCGGGCAATAGTGGCGGTCCGGCTCTCTCCAATGGGAAGATTGTCGGTGTCGTGATGCAGAGTCTGAACAAATCTCAACATTTTCTGAAAGATATTGATGATGGAAAGTATGACGGTTTTGCCGATGTCGGTATGGTAACGCAGAAGATGGAGAATCCGACAATCAAAAAGTATTATCACATCGATGAAAACAGTACGGGAAATCTGGTGGATACAGTCGTCTACAATGCTTCGCTCAAGGGACTGATCGATGTAAACGATATCATTACCGCAATAGATGGACACAGGATAGAGGATGACGGTACTGTCGCGTTCAGAAAGCATGAATACACCTCTTTCAACTATTTTGTCGATCAGCACCAGATGGGAGAGACCGTTGCTTTCGATATCGTCAGGGATCAAAAGAAGATGCAGGTGGAGGTGCCGCTGAAAAACAGGGCAGATGACCTGCTTCTGGTGAAAACGACGCGCTACGACAAGATGCCCAGATACTTCATCTATGGCGGCTATATCTTTTCTCCTCTGAGTCGAAACCTCCTGAATTCTGCCGGACGAAACCGCCTGAAGCTTCGCTACTTTGCTTCACAGTGGCCTACCGAAAAGAAAAAAGAGGTTGTTCTGCTGCTCAAAGTTCTTGCTTCCGATCTCAGTCGAGGGCACTATGGGATTACACTCTGGCCAGTCGAGAAACTCAATGGAGAGACATTCGACAGTTTTGATACGTTCTACAAAAGAGTGCAGGCATTTGACGGAGAATATCTTGTGCTTGAGGACAAAGATGGTGTCAAAGTCGTCATTAACCGCAAGAAAGCGATGGCCAAACAGCAGGAGATACTGGACAAGTACAATATTGAATTCGACCGTTCGATCGACTTGAGAAAATAACTACTCAACCTTCCTGAATTGCTGTAGCCATGCTTTGTCTTCATCGCTGAGTCTACCTGCTTTTTTCAGCAGTGATGTTTTGATGGAGATAAGTGTGTCAAGATCGAGATAGGCCAGGAGTCTGGGGTTGATTGTCTCTTTGTCGGACGGTTCATACTGCATCAGCTTTTCAATATCGGCAAGCAGTTCCTCTTTTGTTTGTCTCTTTTTATCATTCATTCTGTTATACTAGCAAAAAAATATAAGGAAGAAGTATGTTGGAAATTGGAGATAAAGTACCGGACTTTTGTCTGCCCAATCAGGACGAAGAGGAGATCTGCTTTCGAGATATCAAGGGGCGATGGATCGTGCTCTACTTCTATCCCAAGGACAATACACCCGGATGTACCACGGAAGCGTGTGATTTTACAGCGGCGTTGCCGGATTTTGAAGGGTTGGATGCGATCATTCTGGGTGTCAGTCCAGACAGCCCCAAAAAACATCGAAATTTCATCGAAAAGAAGGATCTGAAGATCACGCTGCTGGCGGATGAGGAGAAGGAACTCTGTAAAACCTTTGGTGTCTGGCAGCTCAAGAAGAACTACGGCAGAGAGTATATGGGTGTGGTCAGGAGTACGTTTCTGATCGACCCTGATGGCAAGATCGCTGCCAAATGGGAAAAGGTGAGGGTCAAAGGACACGTCGATGCCGTGAAGGCCAAACTGGAAGAGCTGAGGGGATAATGCCTCCTCTTATCGATGAGGGAGCAGCAGCGTCTTTTTTTGTTTTCGTTTTTTGACAATTTTTTGATGGATGAAGCTGCGACTACTTCGCTTCTCTCTTTGCCATCGAACACTTCTTTGTGCTCTTTTCTCTCTCCAGTTTCGCTTGCGCAGGACTTTTTTTAGAAAGAGTTTCCGGGTCATATTCCAGTAGGAGATTTTTTTCTCTCTTTTTGCCAGTGCGTAAAGGCTGCGTTTTTCGGAGAGTGCTTCGACGGCATTGACATAGCGGTCCCTTCTCCTCTGGATTCTGGTGATCCGACTGAAGCCTTTGTCGAGGATCGACTCGAGCCATTTATTGAAACGGATAGAGAGTTTGACGAGCCAGGCTTTTGGATTGAGCCCGATGTAGCCCAGCAGGGTATTGATGAGGTTGAGCAGCTTGCCGATGAGGTGAACGATCCGGTCGATGAAGGCGATGAACTTTTTGCCCCAGTTGTAATTTTTCAGTGCCTCCAGGAGGATATTGAGCATCAGGATCTCAAAGAGAAACCCCAGAAAGTTGAAGCTGGTGAGAATGAGATTCCAGATCAGTGTGATAAGTGGCAGCACCAGTGCATAGACGAACTTCTGTATCGCCGTGCCCAGTACCTTGGTCCAGAAAAAGTAGATGATGGGTACGGAGAGGAGCATGCTTCCGAAGGCTTTGATTTTTTTGACGAGCGTAGAGTGGAGGATCTCATCATATTTTCGGCTCAGGACGAGTATCAGATTGCGTTTGTAGCGCTTGACGGAGTGTTCGGCGAAAAACTTCGAAATCATATCGATAATATGCCGCTTGGTCAGCATCCCCGCTGTGGCGACGGCGATCGCTTTTTTGCCGCCGGCTTTGATGATGGCGTGTGTGAAGCTCTTGGCGCCTGCCACTTTGGCGCCCAGGCCAAATTTCAAAAAGAGAATCCCCAGCGA
>JAOZSC010000475.1 GCA_029939875.1 Desulfobacterales bacterium | reverse complement strand
AGGACACTGGCCTATTTATGCGGCCAGAGCATATTCATAATCATCTGCGATTATGTTTAGGTCCCGTCGTTTTTACGAGCTGACAGGAGCTCGGTATGCAGCCTGAGCTTCTTTGTCCCCGTCGAAGCCGTTTCGCCCCCAATAATTGGTCCGGAACTCACAGTGGATGTGAGGGGATGGGGTTATTTAAAAGAGCGGATTTAGCTATAAAATAAGGAATACCGGGCATTTTGTCAAGATAATACTGGTTGCTTGTCATCGGTAACGGGTCAACGGTTGTTTTTTATTAATGGACAACCATCACCGGGCAAGTTGAGTGGTTTATCACTTCGCGACTCACACTGCCGAGAAAAAAGCCCTTTAGCGCTCCCAATCCCCGGGTGCCCATCACAATGAGGTCTGCCTGCCTGTTTGCGGCAGCCTTTAATATGGAATTTGCTTCAGGACCCTCCAGCAATTCCTGACATACATCAAATGATGGTTTGCCCAGTTTTTCTAAAGCGTCATCTAAAACCAGCTGACCCGCACATTTGCGTTTGGCGAACAGCCTCTCGAAATCTTCATAACCCAGCAAGTCCGAAGTCTGCGCAAAGACATGCGCCAACCACAGCGTGGCACGGTACTGCGCCGCCATACTCCGGGCATAGGTCAGGGCCTTGGTGCTGTACTCTGAGCCGTCAAATGCCAAAAGAATATTTTTGAACATGGATAGCCCCTCCTTTTGCAAAGAGGTTTTTAATTGCAGAATCGGCTCCTATTCGCCGGGACAAGGACTATTTTTCCAGTTCTGTTTCCGTCACCTCCATGACCTGCCCGGTACCCAGAGAAGAAAATTCACCCGTCGTGGTTGCTGAAAAATTTGTGGTATAGCCCTGGATCAGGCGATTGCCGAGAATCGCAGCAAGGTTTTGAAACAGGATCAGGCCATTGGTCGTATCTTTTTCGACGACAGTTTTTATTTTTTCTTTGTCGAACTTGAGCAGCTTTGTTGCAGTTACACATTCAGCGGTTGCAGAGTAACTTGACCGGCCGACAAGGCTGGACCAACCAAAGGCCTCGCCGGCATGGCTCACGACGTATACCACCTGTCCGGTTTGTCCAAGGCTCAACTTAACGTGTCCTTTGAGTAGAATATAAAGCCGGTCGGCGGGATCTCCCTCATGAAAGAGCAGCTGTCCTGCTTGAAAAGAATCTGTTTCGGCGATTTTCATGATTTTTTTCACAAAGTCATTGCTCAATGATCCGAAAAAATCTTTTTGTTTGAAGTACATGGGGCACCTCCTTTTGTTTTAAATTTTAATAAAAATTAAGGAGAAGAAAGTTTTCGGGCACCAGGGTGCCCCCTGAAATTTACGTACCGTGCCGGAGGAGGTGCAGATTAGAATTTATTAGCGGAGAAACAGCTACGCTGGCTTAGCAAGAGTTGGGGCCTGAACAGCTGAAAAGTGATATCGAATCGATAATCATTAGTCGATCAAATCTATACGATTGTCAACTTGCAGATGGAGTGGAAACGTTCGCGCAATATATGCGAATGATCAATGGTGATTGAAGCTGATGCCTTTATCTATAAATATAATATTAAACGTGGTGAAGTCAAGGTGTTCTCGATACAGGATGCTCGACAGAATCAAGGTGAGGTTCAGGCTGAATGCTCACGGGTTAGATGTCAGGGATTTTTTCAATCAGGCTTTCGAATTCTAGGTGTATCTTTTGCGCTCGCGTTGCAGCTCCCGCTGCTCGTCACGTTTTCGGATGGCCACGCGCTTGTCGTATTTGCGTTTTCCCTTGGCCAGGGCGATGACGATTTTGACCCTGCCGTTTTTAAAGTAAAGCCGCAGGGGCACCAGGGTGTGGCCTTTTTCATTGACCTTTCTGTACAGGCGCTTTATTTCCCGCTTGTGCAAGAGCAGTTTGCGCGGTCTCAAGGGGTCGTGGTTGCCGTAATAGGCGAACGGGTAGGCACCGATGTGCAGCTGATAGACATAGACTTCGCCGTTTTTTATGCGGGCATAGGCATCTTTCAGGTTGGCCCGTCCCATGCGCAGAGACTTGACCTCGGTGCCGAGCAGAACCAGTCCGGCCTCGTATTCGTCTTCGATAAAAAAATCATAGCGGGCTTTGCGGTTTTCGGCGATATTTTTTTTATGACTTTTTGCCATTGAAAATCCACGCCCGGCGGTTGCAGGGCGCTCATGTTGTGTATCAGTGGTGGTCCAGTTCCGCCAGCAGGTCGCCGTAGGTGTCGCGCAGCAGTTCATATGCCCCGCGGGCGGTCTTCAGTTTAAGCATTTCCTTGATAACTGTCCGGGTTTCGCCGACATTTAAGGAGCGAATCACCCGTTTTACCGCCGGAATGGACTGGGGGTTCATACTTAGTTCATTGATCCCCATGCCCAGCAGAAGCGGGATGTGCAGGGGGCGGGCCGCCATTTCACCGCACATATACACCGGGGTGTCCATTTCCCGGCCCACATCGGCAACATGTTTGATCAGCCGGAGGATCGCCGGATCCAGCGGCTGGTAAAGGTGTGCGACCTGTCGATTGCCACGGTCGATGGCCAGGGAGTACTGGATCAGGTCATTGGTGCCGATGCTCAAAAAGTCCACCACCGGTGCCACAAGATCCGTGATAACCGCCACGGACGGGACTTCAACCATGATCCCCACGTCAATGTCGCGGTTAAACACCAGACCGTCTTTTTCCAGTGACTCGGCGGCCTCATCCAGCAAACGCCTGGCTTCGATAATTTCAAAGTA
>JAOZSC010000474.1 GCA_029939875.1 Desulfobacterales bacterium | reverse complement strand
TGGGTTTCAGTGATTTAGCGCTTATGTTCCGAGCCTATTGTGATTTCAAGCCCCAACATTTTAAAGGTGGTTCTCAAGCGCTTTCCAATGCGATCGCAGACTCGATTTTGGAAAATGGGGGATCCATCCGCTATAACTGTGGTGCTGAAAAGATCATCATAAAAAACGGCTCCGTGCAAGGTGTTATTACCCAAACGGGAGATGAAATCACCAGTCGGTTTGTGATTTCCAACAGTTCTAAAATATCGACCTATTATGAACTGATGGATCCCGAAGATGTTCCGGAACCCATAAAAGCCGAGCTGCGGCAGACCACTATCGCCATGTCATCGTTTGTTCTTTATCTGGGGTTTAATGCTGAACCCCTGGATGTTGGATTTAAAGAAAGTACCAATTTTATGGTTGGATCCATTGACAATGAAATGGCTTACAATCGCATGAAAGCGCATGACATAAATGAAAATGATTTTGCAGCCATAAGCTGCTACGACCTGATAGACCCGCAATTTTCCCCGCCGGGAACTTGCCAGGCCATGGCACTTGCTTTGAAATATGCGGATCCATGGCTGAAAGTACCGCCGGCGCAATATGCCGACACCAAGTATCAATGTGCTGAATCTTTCCTGAATGTTCTGGAAAACTTTTTCCCGAACATCAGAAATCATATCGAGGAGGTCGAGATCGCAACGCCATTGACCTTTATGCGTTATCTTGGCACACCCGGCGGAACGTTTTATGGCTTTGATAACTTTATTAAAGACAGTGAAATGTTTATCCCCAATGAATCTAAAATATCCGGTCTTTACAATGCCGGCTGCTGGGTCGGAATGCCGGGTTATCAGCCCACCCTGGAATCAGGAGTCAGAACCGCCCGGAGCATCATTAAAGAACTCAACGCCTAGATGGAGCAAATAGATGAAGCAGGAATTAGTGGAACAATTTGAGAATTATGACAAGATCAGGCAGGAGATCAAAATTGCCAGAAAATTCGGCGATGATTTTTCCCTGGAAAAAGGCCAGGTGGCTGAATATGTCAACCGGCTGCATCCGCCACAAATTAAGCTTCGTGTGAGCAAAATCATTGAAGAGACGGTTTCAACCAAAACACTGCGTTTGACGGCTGTTAACGGATATCTTCCGCCCTTTCAGGCGGGACAATACATTTCACTATCCGTGGAAGTGAACAGGGTTCGAACGGGCCGTGCCTACAGTATCTCTTCTTCTCCCAGTCAAACCGGCTATTACGATATTACGGTTCGCCGGGTGGAAAATGGTCGGACTTCAAACTTTCTGCTCGACAAGGTCAAAGTCGGTGATTTTCTGCAAAGCTCCGGGCCCCAAGGAACCTTCCATTACCACCCGATTCTGCATCAAAAAGAGATGGTTTGCCTGGCAGGGGGAAGCGGGATTACACCTTTTATGAGCATGATCCGGGAAATCACGGACAGGGGTCTGCCGCGCACGGTTCACCTGTTTTATGGCAGCCAGAGCCTTGACGACATGATTTTTCATCAGGAACTGTCCCGGCTGTCAGAGCAGTTTGCCACGATTAACTACATTCCCGTAATTGAAAAGCCGGGTCCCGGATATAATGGCAACACAGGTTATATCACCGCTGAAGTGATAAAAGCGACTCTTGGGAACCTTGCGGGAAAAAACTTTTTTATCTGCGGTCCCCAGGCCATGTACAAATTTTGTCTGCCGGAACTGGATAAGCTGGGAATAAACAGATGGAAAATCAAACAGGAGATGTTTGGAACACCGATCAATATTTGTGAGTACCAGGGGTGGCCGTCGGAGATCAAAGCGCAGGACCGGTTTACGGTCCGGGTCAATGGTTCGAAGTCTTTTGAAACAAGCGCGGGAGAACCGCTGCTGGTCGCGCTGGAAGATAACGGCCTGGTTGTTCCCTCGCTCTGTCGCTCGGGTGAGTGCAGTCAGTGCAGGATTAAACTGGTTTCTGGAAAGGTTTTTCAGCCTGAGGGAACACCCGTACGCAAATCCGACAGAAAATACGGTTACATTCATGCCTGTGTTTCCTATCCGCTGGAGAACCTGGAAATTCTTTTGTAAGAGAAGCAAGGAGGAAAAATGATCCAAACCCAAATAACCAAAATGTTCAATATCAAATACCCGATCATCTGCGGGGCCATGATGTGGATCTGCAAACCGAAAATTTGCGCAGCAATCTCCAATGCCGGGGGTATGGGCAACCTGACCGCGGCCAACTTTGAAACCGAAGAGGACTTCAGAGATGCCATCCATGAGACCCGCAAGTTAACCGACAAGCCTTTTATGGTGAACGTCACCATTCTTCCATCGATTCGCATCACCGGTGAGCATCACAAAATGTACCTGCGAGTCTGCGCTGAAGAAAAAGTGGCCGGCATCGAGGTTTCCGGAGCCCCCATCGACACGGCCTGCGGCATGGAATATATCGAGATGCTCAAAAAGGCCGGGGTGAAGCTGTTTCACAAAGTCGGTGCGGTACGCCATGCCCTGCACGCCGAAAAGGTAGGTTACGATGGTGTTTATGCCGCCGGCATCGAGGAAGGCGGACACCCCTTGGATGACGATGTCTCCACCATGGTGCTCACCCCCAGAATGGTGGAATCGCTGTCCATTCCGGTGGTCACCGTCGGGGGCATTGCCAACGGCAGAACCCTGACCGCGGCGCTGGTGCTGGGTGCCGATGGGGTCATGATGGCCAGCCGTTTTATGGCCACCCGGGAATGCGAGGTTCATGAAAACATCAAGCAGGAAC
>JAOZSC010000473.1 GCA_029939875.1 Desulfobacterales bacterium | reverse complement strand
TAAAGCGGCATCAATTACAGCCCTGCAACATCTAGATTATACGGGTCTCCGGTTGCAAATGGGCCCGTAAAATCAAATTTTCAATGATGAAATTGATTGCGAGGAGACTGACCTGAATGAGTTCAAAAGATCCCTCCGCAAAGGTGATCCGATTAAGCAGCAGACTTGGCTGGCGCACTCACAAATCGTCGGGAAAGACAGGGGAAAAACCCAAATCGAATGCTCGGGTGATTGCCATCACCAGTGGTAAGGGTGGTGTCGGTAAAACCAGCATTGTCGCTAACCTGGGGTATGACTTTACGAAACTGGGTCAGAAAGTGCTTATTTTCGACGCCGACATGGGCTTGGGAAATCTCGACGTGTTGCTGGGACTCTCACCGCGCTACAATTTGTCCCACGTGATCGCGGGTGAAAAATCAATTGGGGATGTTCTGGTGACCGGACCCGGAAACATGAAAATTTTGCCGGCTTCTTCAGGTATCCAGGAACTGACCCAACTGACCCGCGAGCAAAAAATCCAGGTTTTGACGCAACTGGATGCCTTGATTGACGAGGTTGACATTCTGTTCATCGATACGGCGGCCGGGATTTCATCCAACGTGATGGATTTCAACGCCACCGCCCAGGAAATCATTGTGGTGGTGTCTCCCGAACCCACGTCAATTACCGATGCCTACGCGCTGATGAAAGTATTGTCATTGAAATACTCCGAGAAAGGATGCAAGTTGCTGGTCAACATGACCGGCCGGCCGGATGAGGGACGCGAAGTCTTTCGGCAGTTGCATCTGGTTACCGAAAAATTTCTGGACATTAGCATTGAGTACCTGGGCTGCGTTTTATACGATGACAATGTTCCCCGGGGAGTAAAGAGCCAGAAAATAGTCAGCCAGCTATATCCGGATAGCCATGCCAGTAAATGTTTCAAGGAGATCGCACGCAAGATTTCAGCGATGCCGCCTAAAAACGTACCCAAGGGCGACAGCAATTTATTCTGGCAGCATCTGGTACAAAATAATTGTGCATGATCAACCTGAGACCTTCACGGTCGGGGAGAGCGATATTTATGGCACTGGCGGAACAAACAATCCGGAAAACCGGCAAAACCAAGTCCTTTGATCGGGACCAGCTGATCAACGAATACCTTCCCTATGTAAAGCGTATCGTTCAGCGTATTGCGGTTCATTTGCCAGCCACCGTGGATGTTGAGGACTTGATGAACGTGGGGGTCATCGGCCTGATCCAGGCGGTAGACCGTTATGATCCCGGACGGGACAACAAGTTTATGACTTATGCGGTTTTTCGTATTAAAGGCGCGGTGCTCAGCGAGCTGAGGTCGAGGGATTATCTGTCGCGGTCAAATCGCCGGAAAATACGGGAGTTGGAAAACACTTACCTGAAGCTGGAGCAAAAATTGGGCCGCCAGGTTGAAGACGAAGAAGTGGTAGTCGAATTGGGCGTGGATCTTGAACAGATCTACCGTACAAAGCAGATTTCCAGCATCTCTTTTATCAGTTTTGAGGAACTGGGCTATTCCTCCCGGGAGGAAAAAGAAAAGCTTCTCAACTATCTGGTCAACAATGATGACGACGCCTTGACCGTAACCCGACTGAAAGAAATCAAACAGGCCGTGGCCAATGCCATTGAAAGGCTGCCGGAAAAAGAACGCCTGGTGATCTCGCTGTATTATCTGGAAGAGCTCACCATGAAAGAGGCCGGCAAGGTGCTTAATATCACCGAATCGAGAGTGTCCCAAATCCATTCCCAGGCCATTCGGCGGCTGCGGGCAAAATTAAAAAAGGAAAAACTTATTAATTGACACGCAGCCGTCCGGTTTGCATCCAGGAGTGAAAATGTTTTTTACAACGCAGCAATATTGGCTGCTGGCCATTGACGGCCTGCAGATTTATCTGTGCCTGTTGATTTTATTAAAAGACAAAAGCAACGTCTCATAGTGTATTCACATACTGAATTTTATGCCGGACATTCCTTACTATGGTACCATATCCATTAACCGTGATGGTGAAAGGGAGCAGCCGGTATATATTTTTTAGCCTCTCTCTGCGCGCTCAGCGATCTCAGCGGTGAGTTTTTTTATATGTCATCGTATTTTATGAAATTGTGTATTTAGGTGTATTTCCGAAAACATTAACCACAGGCAGGGGGACAAAAGGTTAGGAAGTGAGGCCATGAAAATTATCAGCAGTGAAGAAATTGCCCGACAGCGATGGATTAAAGGGCATCCTCAAGCAAGCTCTTATTACAACTTCCGTGGAGATTGCACGGTTTTACCGGGGGGATTATATCGCCTTCTGACCCCAGATCCGAAATAGAACTATAATTTTAAAAATTTTCGTTTGCGCAGGAAATCTCGCTGGGATTCGTAGAAAAATTCCGTTAATTTTTTCTGCTCATCTTCGGTGAGTTCGTCAAACTGCAGGGCGAACTCGAGTTTATTGGTCCGGGGGTTCCTTTCCTGGCGCTTGACCTGGCAGCGTTTGATCGTTACGGTGGCATCCTCATCTTTCGAAGGAAATACCAGTTGGACATTTTCCAGCATCCGTGGGTTGTAGGCCTTTAGATCCTGTTCCATTGCGGGGGTCAGCCGGGCCAAAACCCCCAGGGATCCTCCCAGGCTGACATTGATTACCAACATTTCGTAACGCGTGTCATTAAAATGGAAATATAGCCGGGTTCCGGGGGGAGGCTCCAGCCTGAACAGCCTGCGCCGCTGATAGCGGTCGACGCTTTGCGGCAGGCGGCCCCAGAGCATGCCT
>JAOZSC010000472.1:791-2776 GCA_029939875.1 Desulfobacterales bacterium | reverse complement strand
AGGAGGCGGGCGGGTTTGACATCGGCTTGAGGCGGCCAGGTTTTTCCTTGAACCCTAAACCTTGCATCAAACCCATCATGATTATTAAATCCGCCGAATTTGTCACCAGCGCCACCCGGCCCTCCCAGTATCCGCCAATAGGGCTGCCGGAGATCGCCTTTGCCGGGCGTTCCAACGTGGGCAAATCCAGTTTAATCAACACCCTGATCAACCGCAAACGCCTGGTGAAAACCAGTTCCACCCCGGGACGCACCCGGCTGATCAATTTTTTCGATATCAATCAAAACCTGACATTTGTGGATCTGCCCGGTTATGGGTATGCCAAAGTGCCGGCAGCCGTTCAAAAAAAATGGGGCCCCATGATTGAAACCTACCTGTCCACCCGCGAAACATTAAAGGGAGTGGTGCTCATCATGGATATCCGACGCACCCCCGGGGTCCAGGAGATGGACCTCATTGCCTGGCTGGATTATCATGGCATTGCGCCTGTTTTGGTGCTCACCAAAACCGATAAACTTTCAAAAAACAACCTGGCAAAGCGGCATACCGCCATCGCTCGTACCCTTGGGATTGAAAAAGAAGGCATGATCCTGTTTTCAGCCAAAACCCGCCGGGGGAAAGATACCCTGTGGAGGGCTATTTTGACCCTCGCAAACCGTCAAGAAGCCGGACGCGAATAGTGGGTTTTGAAAAGCCTTGTAAACAATTCAAAACATGCTTACAATGTAATATATACAAACACAATGGGGGCAATGTATGAGCACAGCAATATCCGTGAGAATCCCAGACGATCTCGCCGAAAAATTATCTGAAATTGCTGAAGAAACAGAAAGACCCAAATCGTTTCACATCCAGAAAGCGTTAGAGGCTTATCTTATCGAACTGGCTGATCTGCAGGTCGCCTATGATCGGCTGCATGATACCACCGATCCCGCCATTTCCATAGAAGACATGAGGCAAGAACTTGAGCTTTAAAATAGCCTTCAAAAAATCGGTGGCCCGAGATCTAAAAAAAATAGACAAAGATCAAGCAGCTCGAATTTTGAGCAAAATTGAAACGGTGCTTGCGAAAAAGGCACAAAACTTCCCCGTATTATCGGGAAAGTTTTCCGGGTTGCGAAAGTTTCGAGTTGGCGAATATCGCGTAATTTATTCGCTCATCGAAAACACAGTCCTTGTTTTACGAATCAGTCATCGGCGAGAGGCATACAGGCAATGACAACCAGCGACAAAATGTATGCCGATTTCAAATCCGGTTTTGTGGCCATGGCCGGCGCCCCCAATGCGGGCAAATCCACCCTGCTAAACCACCTACTGGGGCAAAAAATCTCGATTACCTCTAAAAAGCCGCAAACCACGCGCAACCGGATTTTGGGGGTCCTCCATGAGCCCGGTTTGCAGATCGTTTTTTTTGACACCCCGGGGGTGTTTCCCGCCAAAAACCAATTGAACATCCGGATGGTCGATGCCGCCCTGTCCGCCTGGGGGGACGCCGATCTGATCCTGGCGCTGGTGGATGCCGCCAGCCCCATGCCCGAGGCCGAGCGTTTCCTGGTCAAAAGCCTGGGAAAACAGAGCCGGCCGGTTATCCTGGCGTTAAATAAAATTGATCTGGTTGAAAAATCCGGCCTGCTGGCAAGTATTGACCAGTGGTCTAGAACCCATGGGTTTGAGGCGGTGATACCGCTCTCGGCCAAACAAGGCACCCAGGTCACAGAGCTGGTTGAGGCCATGGCCGCGGTGTTGCCCTGCGGTCCACCCTATTTTCCGCCCGACACCGTCACGGATGTGTCCGAGCGTTTTATTGCCGCCGAGATGATCCGCGAACAGGTTTTCCGTCTGACCGGCGAGGAAATTCCCTATGCAACGGCGGTCACCGTAGACACCTTTACCGAGAAAAACAACGGGCGGCTGGTAAAAATCGAAGCCACCATTCACCTGGAACGCAATTCCCAAAAAGGAATTGTCATCGGCCGGCAGGGCGC
>JAOZSC010000472.1:0-781 GCA_029939875.1 Desulfobacterales bacterium | reverse complement strand
TGCCAAACTCAAGCAGATCGGCACCCGCTCCCGGGAGCAGATCGAACGCCTGCTGGGCACCAAAGTGTATTTGAAGCTGTTTGTGAGGATCCAGAAAAACTGGCGCAGGGACACCCGGGCCATTCGAAAATTCGGGTATTGACAGGAGGTTTCAGCTTAGCACACAATTTCCCTAAATACGATGACGTAAGAAAATCTCACTGCTGAGATCGCCGAGACCGCAGAGAAAGACTAAGAATATATATACCGGCTTCGCCGGATACGACCAACGTATTTTGTACCTCCGCGTAACTCTGCGAGCTCTGCGGTTAATTGGAAAACATAACAATATTAATAAATACATGCACTAAATTCCAATTTTTAATCTTTGTCAGGAAGAAAGGACGGAAACCATGCCCCGGGAAGCGAAAAAAGAAAACTCAACAGCGCCCCGCCGCGGGCCGGAAGGCATGCTGGTGCTTAGAACCCAGGCCATGCCCAAAGATGCCAATCCCAACGGAGACATCTTTGGCGGCTGGGTGATGTGCCAGATGGATATCGGCGGCGGCCTGCTGGCCATGGAGGTCACCCGCGGACGGGTGGTGACCATAACCGTGGATAAGATGACGTTCGTCAGCCCGATTCGCATCGGCGATACCATCTGCATTTATGGCAACGTGATCCACATCGGCAACTCCTCAATGGACATCAAACTGGAAGTGTGGGCCAAGGCCCTGATCGAAGAATTCGATGAACAACGCCGCCTGGTAACCGAAGCCGTCTTTCGCTATGTTGCCATCGG
>JAOZSC010000471.1 GCA_029939875.1 Desulfobacterales bacterium | reverse complement strand
CAGGATTTTGATCTTTCCTTCAAGGTATTCCATGAACTCATGGCCAAAAAGGTCACCGACATTCTGTTGGTCTCAAGCCCTTATGAAGCCTTTATCATGGAAGAAGAAGGCCGGCTGGCCGAACGCATTATTTATGAATACCGTGGGCTGAACCTGTCGCGCCCCCCCATGCTGACCTGGGTTTCCAGCGCCGAGGCGGCCCTGAACGCCCTGTCTAAAAAAAAATTCGACCTTGTCATCACCATGCCCCAGGTCGATGAGATCGATGCCTATGTTCTGGGCCGAAAAATAAAATCCCTGCATCCTGGCGTACCGGTTTTCCTGATGCTCCAGAACTCCAGCAAGCACCTTCTGGAGCGTCAGGAGTCCGACCGTAAGTCCATTGACCGGGTCTACGTTTGGTACGGCAACTCGGACCTTTTGCTGGCCTTAATTAAAAATCTCGAAGATCGCATGAACGTGGCCTACGACACCCGGCGGGCGCGGGTCCGGGTCATCATCCTGGTGGAAGACTCGCCGATTTACTATTCATCGTTGCTGCCGCTGCTTTACAAGGAAATTGTCACCCAGACCCAGGCGGTTATGGAAGAATCGGTCAACGATGAGCATCGAATCCTGAGAATGCGGGCACGGCCGAAAATCCTGGTGGCTGAAACTTACGAGGAGGCTGTAACGCTTTACCGGCAATACCACCCCTACCTGCTCAGTGTGTTTTCCGATGTACGCTTTCCGCGAAACGGCAAAATCGATGACAGGGCCGGTTTTTCCCTGCTGACTATGATCCACGAGGAAAACCCGAACCTGCCCCTGCTCAATCTCAGTTCGGAAGAATCCAACCGACAGCGGGCCCTTGAAATCCCGGCTGTTTTTTTAAACAAAAATTCCCCAACCCTGCATTCGGAAATTCGCAGCTTCTTTATTCAATACCTGGGGTTTGGCGAGTTCGTTTTTCGCCATCCAAACGGACGGGAAATCGCCAGGGTATCCAACCTGCGAGAAATGGAAACGACGCTGCCCACCATTGCCGACGAGTCCATTTATTACCACGGCCAGCGCAACCATTTCTCAAGCTGGCTGATGGCACGCTCCGAGGTAATGCTGGCTTCCAAGCTCAAGCCCGTCAAGGTCAGTGATTTCCCCAGCGCCGGGGAGTTGAAAAAATACCTGGTCAACTGCATCCACGAACGGCGCAAAGGTCGCCAGAAAGGTCTCATTACCGAACTGATGGCCGGAACCTTTGATCCGGACGCCGACTTTGTCAAAGTCGGCAAAGGCTCTCTCGGCGGCAAGGCCAGAGGCCTGGCTTTCATTTCCACCCAGTTAAAAAACCAGCCGGATTTGCAGGAAAAATTCAAGGGAATTGACATCCAGGTGTCTAAATCCCTGGTGCTGTCCACTGAGGGATTTGATGCCTTTATCGGAGAAAACAACCTCAAGGAGCTTGCCACTGCCGATCTTGGTGATGCAAAAATCGCCGCTATGTTTCAGGCCGCGCAATTGCCCGGGTGGCTGGGAAGCGATCTGGAGCTGTTTGTGCGTCACAGCCGATATCCGCTGGCTGTGCGCTCGTCCAGCCTGTTGGAGGATGCGCAATTTCAGCCCTTTGCAGGGATATACGAGACCTACATGCTGCCGAACAATCACCCGGATGACGCCGTCAGGCTTGAACAACTGATTGTCGCCATCAAGATGGTTTACGCCTCCACTTACTATGAAAGCCCCAAGTCTTATTCCCGCAGCACGTTTCATCGCCTTGAGGATGAAAAAATGGCGGTTCTCATCCAGCAGCTGACCGGATCGGCATGGGGCGACTATTTTTACCCGGCCATTTCCGGTGTGGCGCAGTCTTATAACTTTTATCCCATCGCGCACTTGAAACCCGAAGAAGGCATCGCCCATATTGCCCTGGGGCTCGGCAAAACCGTGGTGGACGGAGGCATCTCACTGCGCTTCCCCCCCCGTTACCCACAGATGTTGCCGCAATTTTCCACGGTGGATGATATCCTTAAAAACGCTCAGCGCTTTTTCTATGCACTGAAAATGACAGGCGCCCCGAAAAAGTTTACAGCCGGCGAAGACCCCTCCCTTGTGAAGCTGGAAATTGACGACGCCGGTGATCACCCGGCGGTAAAATACCTGTGCAGCTCGTATTCCCCCCAGGACCACCGTATCCGGGAAGGTGCCCGGGCCGACGGGTACCCCGTGTTGACATTCGCCAACGTGCTCAAGCACCAGTCTTTTCCCCTGGCGCAAATCCTATGCGAGATCCTTGAGATCGGTCGCAAGGGGATGGGATGCCCGGTGGAAATAGAATTTGCAGTGAACCTGATGCCGCCCGATGGCCACAACCCCTCATTTGATTTGCTGCAGATCCGACCCATGGCGGTCAGCCGTTACCAGATGGATGTTGAGATCAGCCCGAAGGAACTGGCCACCGCGGTCTGCCATTCCACCATGGCACTGGGAAACGGCCTCAACCGGGAAATCGCCGATATCGTCTTTGTCGACCCCGATGCGTTTGAACCGGCTCGCACGGTAGACATTGCGGCTGAAATCAGCCGAATGAACGGGCTGCTGGTGCAAAAAAAGTGTAGCTACCTGCTCATCGGACCGGGACGCTGGGGGTCGGCCGACCGCTGGCTGGGCATACCGGTGGTCTGGCAGGATATTTCCGGAGTGGGCGCCATGATCGAAACCGCCACCGAAACGCTGAAAGCCGATCCGTCCCAGGGGTCCCATTTCTTCCACAACATCACCTCCCTGGGCATCAGCTACCTG
>JAOZSC010000470.1 GCA_029939875.1 Desulfobacterales bacterium | reverse complement strand
TATAAAAAGTGTTGTTTGAATAAGAATTGACGAGATATGTTGATTCGCTGAGTCATACTCACAGTATTTTCTGTGTGAGAATCTGTGTGAGAAAAACTTTCCAAAATCTGCTAAAATCAACTAAAATCGGAAAAAGCTTGGAAAATTATGTATAACAACTTCAGCTACTTATAATATTTTGAGGGGGTTAGGAAACCCAGAGGTTCTGACTACGAATCCGTAGGCCGCAGGTTCAAATCCTGCCTGGCGCACCATAAAAAAAAGAAGCAGGGGATGCATCGATTGGCATCCCCTTTGCTCCTTTCCCGAAATTCATTTGGATGTTACCAACCCTAACGGTTTAATCTTTGACGTCGGTATCGGCTACCGGTGCTGTGATGCGCTCCTCCTTGATCCAGGCCATGAACAGGCTGTAACTGATGGCAATCACCACCGCGCCGACGAACAGGCCGATGATACCGGAGAGCAGCATGCCCCCCAGCGCTCCAATCAGGATCACCAACATGGGGATATCGACTCCGCGCCCCATGAGCAGCGGTTTTAAAAAGTTATCGCTGAGACCGACCAGGATAATCCAGATGAGAAATAGCACCGCCGGCAGGGTTTGTGAAGTCGAAAACACCCATACTGCGACGGGGCCCAGAACCAGGATGGGTGACAGCTGAATAATGGCAAAAATTAAAACCAGAATTGCCCACAGGCCTGCCGCCGGCACCCCCACGACCACCATGCCGATGGCCGCCAGGACAGATTGAATGATGGCCACACCGACAACCCCCTGCATGACGCCTCTGATGGTCGCCGTTGCAAGGACAATGATTTCAGGGCCCCTGGTTCCGGCAAAGCGGCTGGCGATCCTGTTCACGGCAGCCGAGCTTTTTTCGGCTGTGGCCAGCAGCGCGGCTGCAATAGCCACGGAAATGATGAACATGAAAAGGCCCATGACGAGTCCGCCGACCGAGCCCAGCAGGACTCCGCCCACCGCCTTTAGCTGGGGAGCGAACTTATGAAGAAATGCACCAAAATTGGACGAAGCCAGGACCCATGTCTTGCTGACAGACGGACCGATAACCGGCCACTTCGCCACCTGTTCCGGCGGCGGGGGAACCGTCAGGACATTTTTGTTCAGGCTTGCTGCAAGCGATTGCACCGTATCAATGGAAGAGGAGATCAGCATGGCTGCCGGGATGAGCAGGGTGGCAACAACCAGCAGGCCAAATAAAGCTGCGGCCAGTTTTCTGCGGCCGCCCAGCATCCTGGCCAGTTTATCAATAACCGGTTCCATTGCCACCGCAATGATAGTGCCCCAGACCACCGGAATAAGGAACGGTTCGATGATGCGATATGTCCAGACCACCAGGATCCCCAGAATTCCGATTTTGATTGCGACTTCAACGGCATTTTTTTCAAAAAGCCTGTTATTGTCTGTTGTGTTCATGGAGGCTCCCTTTACCGAATTTTAAGAATTGTTGCTCATTATGATTTAAAAAAAGCTGGAAGGCACCCTCGTGATAGCAGACGGCGGCACTCACTTGGAACCGGAGAGGAATTTATCTTTCATTGACTGGAACCAGCTTTTTTCCTCAATACGCACGATGCAGGCCTGCTTTAATATTTTGAAAAACTCCGGGTGGGCATGCTGGTAGGCGATGATGCGGTCCATGGACAAGATATTGTCCAGATCCGGTGCATCCAGTCCGATGCTGGTTTCCCGGTGAACGGACTCCATGGTCAGCGACAGGGCATACGCCACCATTTTTTCCGCCATTTGCGCCGGGGTGAGGGAGATATCCCTGCCATCCTGATAGGATGCAATTTCATAAACACAGGTGGTCAGCAGCGGATCGGCGATATCACGGGGGTCTTTGCATTCGTGCAGGTCGAAATTGCTGTCCAGAAAATCATCGGCTCTTTTCTGCAGCCGTTTGATCCACTTGTCGTTCAAGTTTTGCGGCAAAACCGCGGTGGGCCCATAGGACAAGACTTCATTTTGAAACTGGGACAGCATTTAAAGTACCTCTTTGATGTCATTATTACAGATTTGACCATTAACGGTGATTGTTCCGAAGGAAAATTCTGTAATCATATCGAAAGGCCTCTACCCGTAACTGCCGGAATTAATAACAACGATGGACATCAAATACCACTTTCCGATGTGTGGGTCAAGATGGCGGCTCAATATCGGGCTGTAATGCATTGAAGATTCGAGCGACTTGAAGGTAACCGGTTGAAAAGGTTCGTTGATTGGCTGACGTTGATGGACTCGTTTCAAAGACTGGACAAAGCAATGTTTTTGACAAAGTCTTTTCAGTGCATGCTTGACACCCGCAATGAAATCCCTTATTTTAGAGCTACAAGAAAAACAATCTTAAGGGGGAATTCATGGCAGAAACACAGGGATACGAATGTGAAAATTGCGGCAACACCGTCGATCGAAGCGCTGATGACACCAAGGTGCCGGAATGCTGCGGCAAACCGATGCGCATCTTAAAAGCAATGGATTCATGCCAGACGAGCACCACGGCCGAGCACTCGCGCTTCGATGATACGGGCGAACCCTGTGATGACGGCAGGGCCGGATCATAACCCTTGGCAATCTTATTTTGCTGACGCAGCATTTCAATTGATCATCGCGCAGTTTAAGTCCATTTAAAGATCCGCATTTTAAATGGACTGCCCCCAGCCTCTCCACGAGGCCTTCACCCGGTCCAGACCCATCACCGAATCCGTAAAAACCGATTGCAGCGAAGCGCAATTCCCATTTAACAATCGACAGTAGAGATC
>JAOZSC010000469.1 GCA_029939875.1 Desulfobacterales bacterium | reverse complement strand
GAGTGGGGTATCCAGCTAGATGCATTCGCGGCAGCGGTCCTGTCCCTGACAGTTCTGGGAACGGCGTTTATTTGCGAAATAGTGATCGGCGGGATCAAAGCGGTACCCAAAGGGCAGTGGGAGGCGGCGGCCAGTTCAGGTTTGAGCGTCGTTCAGCAATTACGCTTCGTAATTGTACCCCAGGCCATGCAAACGATCCTGCCGCCGTTGGTCGGTCAATACGTGCTGCTTATAAAGGACTCTTCAGTGGTATCGGTGATCGGTGTCACCGAGTTAACCCGGGTCGGTTGGTTGACGGTGGTGCGCATCCCGGAAGGTCTGATGGTATTCACACTGGTGGGGATCCTTTATTTCGCCATCTCTTATCCGCTCATCCGGCTTGCCAACACCCTGGAGCTTAAAATGGCCGTGCGGGAAGTCCGGCTGTAAGCGGTGGCGAAAACTTCTGACGTTAGGGGCAAGCCCAATGATCAGCAAGAGGGCACTATGATCAAATTTGAAGATGTTAACAAATGGTTTGGTAAGCTGCATGTGTTGCGGGATATCAATTTGCATGTCGAGCCCGGTGAGGTAATTGTCATCTGCGGGCCCAGCGGTTCGGGTAAATCCACTTTGATCAGATGTATCAACCGGCTGGAAAAGTTTCAAAAGGGTAAACTGTATGTAGACGGCTTGCCGCTGCATGACCACGGCATCAATCTGACAAAATTAAGGGCTGAGATCGGATTTGTGTTCCAGCAGTTTCATCTATACCCACACATGACCGCCCTGCAAAATGTAACCCTGGCCCCGACCCAGGTGCGCAAAATGAGCAAGCAAGATGCCCAAAAAGTGGGACGCGAAAAACTTGTCCGCGTCGGCCTGAGTGACAAGGCCGATTCTCATCCAACCCAGCTTTCGGGCGGACAGCAGCAACGGGTGGCCATCGCCCGGGGGCTGGCCATGTCACCCAAGATCATGCTCTTTGACGAGCCTACCAGCGCCCTGGATCCCGAGATGATCGGTGAGGTGCTGGACGTTATGATTCAACTGGCCAGAGAGGGAATGACCATGTGCGTGGTCACCCACGAGATGGGATTTGCCCGCCAGGTGGCCCACCGGGTTATTTTCATGGACGAAGGGCAAATTGTTGAATCAGGAAAACCCGACCAGTTCTTCGACAATCCCCGAACCGACCGGGCCGCCCAGTTTATCAGTAAAATACTCACCCACTAAGGGCTCGCGCAAAAATAACTTCACATTGTAATACGGAGCAGTACTATAAATACGTGTGAATATAGCGGTAATCCGGAGTCAGCTGTCCGCGGTAAAGGATGACTGCGCGTTTTATTTCCGGCGGCAGCTGGATCTTACTAAAATCACTGTCCCAGTCGGCAGCGATGATGTCCGGGATGTAGCGCTTCAGGACACCGCTGAAATAGGTTGAGGATTCTCGGGGTATTTCCGCCGGCAGGATTTCAACCGCCATGATCACGGGACCATGGCCGGAGAAACCGTCGGATACTTCACCGGTATTCGGATGGTACACATAAACGGGGTTGTCCGGGTAAGAGGGTTTCACCGTGCACTGAATTGAACCATTGATGTCGCAGCTGATGTCACCGATAACTTTCAGTTTAGGCTTGCTGTCGCCTGCCCAAAGGTTGCGGCAGGTTTCAAGGGTCAGGATACGGGGAAATCGTGCATCCCAGTAATTGCCGTTAATCAGGAGGGTGAGATGGTCCAAATAGCGGCCGAAGGCGTTTTTATATTTTTCTGATCCGAACTCGAAATACTCCTGCAGGTTAAAGGGTCGGTTTTTCTCCCGCGGCTGCACGCTATGTTCTTCTTTAAATACGACTTTATATACAACGTTGCGGGCAAGGCCGGGGTCCCGGGATATTTTAGCAAGCTGCTGCGGCCGGATTTCTTTAAACGGGAGAAGGTTAAGAATTTCCTGGGCACCGCGCGACACGTTACCATAGCCTGCAAAGCCGACAATCAGCGGATGCATCGCCGGCGGGATGCCGGTTTTTTTAATTGCTTCTGAAACGGCACGCATGGCCTGCCGGGCCTGCGCCAGATTTTCATAGGTTCTGGCCTGCCGGAGATTTTCCAGCGGGTTGGGACAGTTTTCTATCGCAAACCGCTGGCCCAGGGCCCAGAGGCTGTTAATCATACCGGCAATACCGGCATGGCGGCCAAAGAAAATAAGCCGGCGGCCTTGTTTATCCACAATCCGTTCATAATCCACCAGCGTCACACCAAGTTCCATCATCCGTTTGAGCATCGGCATGTTGTAAGCCTGCCCTTTAGCGACGTGGGCAAAAACAAAATAAATTTTTTCTGGCTGCAGTTTCTTTATTGGTATTTCTTTCAGACCGAAAATTAAACGGCAGTCATTGATGTCTTTGCGAACCCCTATGCCGGTATCTGTATATTCATCGTCGGTATATGCACGCTGGCGGCTCGACTGAATAATAATAGAGATGCCCTGTGATTCTAATTTCCGGACGTCATCAGGGACCATGGGCGTTCTGGCTTCCCATTCATTTTTATCTTCAGCACGAACGCCGATTTTCATTATTCTTCACCTTAATGTTGCAACATGGCAAAAAAAAGACCCCATCCCTTAAATTCACCAAATGGGATATCCTCAAAATGGTGATTGCATAATGACATCGGGTATCATACCGGACCATTAGCTATTCTTTGCCATGTTGTTTATGCAACGTTGAGATTTACGGCAACAGACGGTACATCTTGCCGGGGAACCGTTTGGCCAGAAAAGCTTCCAGTTTCAGGGAG
>JAOZSC010000468.1 GCA_029939875.1 Desulfobacterales bacterium | reverse complement strand
TCATCTCGTTGGCCACATCATCGGTGGCCTTGGCCCAGATATCCACCACCTTGTTATATTTTTCCCCCTGGGTGATCAAACCCTCAGTATACTGCCGGCTGATTTCCGTCACCTGTTTTTCAGCTTTTTGCAAAATCTCCTGTTTGCTTTCCGGGGTGATCATCGCATCAATGGAAATAGACAGCCCGCCCCTGGTGGAATACTTGTACCCCAGGTCTTTCAAACGGTCGGATAAAATGACCGTGGCCTTGGCTCCCAGGTTGCGGTACACGTAATCCACCAGTTCACGCAACCGTTTTTTGTCCATGACGTGGTTGACGATGTCAAATCCGATGGCCGGTTTTTTGTCCACCACTTCAAAAAGATGATACCCCTCATCGGTGCCCAGCACACTGGCGCTGTGCTCACCCGTATGCAGAGAATACAACGCTTCAACATCAGCATCTTCACAGCCGAAAACCCCTTTGAACTCATTAAACGTCATCTGGCCGATGAGTCCCCCATTGTCCTTGTCGGGACCCTGGGAATATTTGGCGACCAGATCGACAAAAGCGCTGCCCCCGTTAAGCTGCTCTAAGACCTGCTGAGCTTCTTCTTCCGTGGGCACCGTTATGCATCGCAATTCCAGAATGTCGACCTTGGGCAGGATTTCCCACAGCAGCACCCTGCCCACGGAGGTATCATAACGTTTTCCGTGCATCCTCAGCGTTATCCCGGCATGCAGATCCACCGCCTGTGCATCGTAGGCGATGCGTACCTCCTCGGGATTAGCGAAAATTTTTCTGTCACCATCTTTTCCGGCGATACTGCGGGTCATGTAATAGATGCCCAGCACGATATCCTGGCTCGGTACGATGATGGGACTTCCGTTGGCAGGAGAAAGGATGTTATTGCTCGACAGCATCAACACCCGGGCTTCGATTTGCGCCTCCACCGAAAGCGGGATGTGTACGGCCATCTGGTCGCCGTCAAAGTCGGCGTTAAACGCGGTGCAAACCAGCGGGTGCAGCTGCAAGGCCTTGCCCTCGATAAGTATCGGTTCGAAGGCCTGGATGCCAAGTCGATGCAGAGTTGGCGCCCGGTTGAGCATCACCGGATATTCCTTGACCACTTCATCCAGGGTATCCCAGACTTCCGGAATTTCACGTTCGACCATTTTCTTGGCACTTTTGACCGTCGAGACCAGTCCCTTCTGTTCAAGGCGGTAATAAACAAAGGGTTTGAACAGTTCCAGTGCCATCTTTTTGGGCAGCCCACACTGGTGAAGTCTCAAATCCGGGCCCACCGTGATCACGGTCCGTCCCGAATAATCCACCCGTTTTCCCAGCAAATTCTGGCGAAACCGTCCCTGCTTGCCCTTGAGGGTATCGCTAAGTGATTTCAGGGGCCGTTTGTTGGTGCCGGTAATCACCCGGCCGTGGCGCCCATTGTCAAACAGCACGTCAACGGATTCCTGCAGCATTCGTTTTTCGTTGCGCACAATAATATCGGGTGCCTTGAGATCGATCAGGCGTTTCAGTCGATTGTTGCGGTTGATCACCCGCCGGTACAGATCGTTGAGATCGGAGGTGGCGAATCGGCCACCTTCAAGGGGTACCAGGGGACGCAGATCCGGCGGCAACACCGGAATCACGTCCATAATCATCCAGACCGGATCAATCCCGGAGCGCCGGAATGCATCCACGATCTTCAAGCGCTTGGCCAGTTTCTGCCGTTTGGCCACCGATCCGGTCTCGCGGATATCCGTGCGCAGCTGGCTGTACAGTTCATCCAGGTTGATGCTTTCCAGCAATACCTTGACTGCTTCGGCCCCGATGCCCGCCTCAAATTTGTCGCCGAAGGTCTCCAGGGCTTCCTGGTATTTATCATCGGACAGCAGCTGCCCCCGGGTCAGGGGAGTGTCTTTGGGATCCAGTACGATGTAGCTGTCGAAATAAAGAACCTTTTCCATGTTTTTAAGGGTCAGGTCCAGCAGGTTGCCGATCTTGCTCGGCAGGCTTTTCAAAAACCAGATGTGCGAAACCGGGGTGGCCAGTTCGATATGGGCCATACGTTCCCTTCGCACCTTGGACTGGATGACCTCCACACCGCATTTTTCGCAGATCACGCCGCGATGTTTCATCCGTTTGTACTTGCCACAGTTACACTCATAGTCCTTGGTGGGGCCAAAAATCTTTGCGCAGAAAAGACCGTCACGCTCCGGCTTGAAGGTCCGATAATTAATGGTTTCCGGTTTCTTGATCTCCCCATGAGACCATTTTCGGATTTGCTCGGGAGACGCCAGCGCCAGACGAATGGCATGGTAGCGCTTGGGATCTGTGGGCTTTGCAAAGAAATCATAAAGAGTTTCCATGACGTTTTCCTAATTTGTTTATAGGGTGATTATTTCACTTCTTCCAGCAGGGCGATATCAAGTCCCAGGGCCTGCAGCTCTTTGGTCATCACCCGAAAAGATTCGGGGATACCGGGCTCCAGCACGTTCTGGCCCTTGACAATTTTTTCATACATCCGGGTCCTGCCGGCCATATCATCGGATTTTACGGTTAAAAATTCTTGTAGCGCATAGGCCGCTCCGTAAGCCTCCATGGCCCAGACTTCCATCTCGCCAAGCCGCTGCCCGCCGAACTGGGCTTTACCGCCCAAGGGTTGCTGGGTAACCAGGGAATAAGGCCCGATGGATCTGGCATGAATTTTATCGTCAACCAGATGGTGCAGCTTCATCACGTACATGGTGCCGACGGTGATCTTTTCGTCAAACGCCTCCCCTGTACGGCCGTCATACAGCGTGGT
>JAOZSC010000467.1 GCA_029939875.1 Desulfobacterales bacterium | reverse complement strand
GCCGCGGCATGTTCCACCGGCTGGTGGGTGGGACCGTCTTCTCCCACGGCAACACTGTCATGGGTAAACACATAGATGACCGGCAACTTCATCAGTGCAGCCAGGCGGATGGCGGGGCGGCAGTAATCGGCAAACACCAGAAATGTCCCACCGTAAGGACGGATGCCCCCGTGAAGCGCCATTCCCGACATAATCGCCCCCATGGCATGTTCCCGGACGCCGAAGCGAATATTACGACCGCCGTAAGCGCCCTTCTGAAAATCGGTTGACGATTTAATCAGGGTATTGTTGGACGGTGCCAGGTCCGCCGAACCGCCCATCAGCGACGGCAGTTGATCCGCCAGGGCATTGAGAACCTGTCCGGATGCCGCCCGGGTGGCAATGGGTTTACCGTTTCTAAACGTCGGAACCTTCGCATCCCATCCCCGCGCAAGCTTCCCACTGAGAACCGCCTGCCACTGCTCGGCCAGCTCCGCATGCCCTTTGGTATAAACGCCAAGCTTCTTTTTCCAGGCCGCTTCGGACTTTTTACCCCTGTCGACGCAGCGCCGAAATGCCTTCAGCGCCTTATCGGGAACATAGAATTTCTTACCCGCCGGCCAGCCCAAATTTTCCTTGGTCAACCGCACCTCTTCTTCCCCCAGGGGCGCACCGTGCGCGGCGGCGGAATCCTGCTTGTTGGGGCTGCCGTATGCGATGTGGGTGCGCATGGCAATCAGCGTCGGTTTGCCTGTTTCGGCCCGGGCGTCTTTAAGCGCCTGGTGGATGGACACCAGGTCGTTGCCGTCTTTTACCCGGATCACCTGCCAGTTATAGGCCCTGAAGCGTGCGGCGACATTTTCGGTAAAGGCAATGTTCGTGCTTCCCTCGATGGATATTTCGTTGTCATCGTAAAGACAGATCAATCTTCCCAGGCCCAGGTGACCGGCCAGCGAGGCCGCCTCCGAGGAAAGCCCTTCCATCAGGTCGCCATCGCCGCACATGACGTAGGTGTAATGATCAACGATCCTTTTGTTGCCCCGATTGTACATGGCCGCCAGGTGGCGCTCGGCCATAGCCATGCCCACGGCATTGGAAAACCCCTGGCCCAGGGGACCGGTGGTGGTCTCCACGCCGGGGGTCAGGCCGTATTCCGGATGTCCCGGGGTTTTACTGCCCCACTGGCGAAAATTTTTTATATCTTTCAGGCTGATCCTGTAACCGCATAAGTAAAGCAGGCTGTACAACATCGCAGAGGCGTGGCCGGCCGAAAGAACAAACCGATCACGATCCGGCCAGTCGGGGTTCTTGGGATTGTGCTTTAAAACCCGGGTCCACAGCACGTAGGCGGCCGGGGCCAGCCCCATGGGGGCGCCCGGGTGGCCCGAGTTTGCCGCCTGCACGGCATCCATGGACAGGGTGCGAATAGTATTGACACACAAATTATCAAGGGTGGATTGATTTCCAGCTACAGCGTTGCTCATAATTTTCTTCTCCTTTCACGGAATCTGTTTACATCAATATCTTTTTGCGCTGCGGATCATACAGAACACGTCCGGGTTCCAGTCTGGCCGGATACACTTTCTTATAAACCTCGATCTCAAAGCCTTCATCATTTTGAGCCTGATCCGCAGGAATATAACCGTAACAGATATTTTTCTTCACTGTATGGCCGTAACCTGAGCTGGTGGTCACCCCAATGACTTTTCCCCTGTAAATAATGGGGGCGGATCCCTGGGGCATCAACGGTTCTTTACGTTCTAAAGTTAAAGTGCACAATTTCCACGCGGGCCTTTCGGTTTTGATCTTGACCAGAGTATCTTTGCCTATAAAATCGTCTTTTTCAAGGGCCACACAAAAACCGAGCCCCGCATCATACGGGCTATACTCGGGAGTCAGTTCAGCGCCCCAGTCGGCATACCCTTTTTCCAGGTGCATGGATGAGATCGTGCGATAGCCTGCGTTTTTGATGCCGAGATCCTTGCCGGCTTCCCACAGGGTTTCATAAACATGGGCGGCGAATTCTGTGGGAATGTATAACTCATATCCCAATTCTCCTACGTATGTCACGCGAAATGCCATGACCGGTGCACATCCGATGGTAACCTTTTCGCATGTTCCAAAGGCAAAACTTTCGTTGCTAATATCGACATTTGTCAATTTCTGCAACAGTTGTCTTGATTTCGGTCCAATGACGTTAATAACGGAATAGGCTGAAGTCATTTCAGTAAACACAACCGAACCATCAGCGGGCATGTGGTACTTTATCCACCATGAAGCGCGCTGCCCAAAGGCCGTGCCCACCACCAGAAAAAAACGGTCGGCAGCCAGCCGGCCGATGGTCAGATCACACTCGATGGTGCCCCGCTCGTTGCACATCTGGGTGTAAATAACCTTCCCGACAGGCTGGTCAATCTGATTGGCGCACAGATGATTCAAAAATGCCAGTGCCCCGGTGCCGCTGACCTCGAGTTTACAAAAGGATGACTGATCGATCAGTACAACATTTTTCCTGGCATTTTCATGCTCGGCAGCCACATGCTCAAACCAGTTGGGAAGCTCAAAGGTACGATCGTCACTGGGCACCACCCCTTTCGGGGCAAACCAGTTGGCGCGTTCCCATCCGTATTTGGCGCCATAAACCGCACCTTTTTCTTTCAGCAGAAAATAAAGGGGGCTGCGCCGTACACCGCGGGCGGAATCATGCTCTTCATTGGGCCAGTGGATGGTGTAATGCTTGCCGTAAATTTCCCGTGTTCTTGCCACATTGTACGCCCGGCTCCGGTGGTGGGGCCCAAAACGGCGAATATC
>JAOZSC010000466.1 GCA_029939875.1 Desulfobacterales bacterium | reverse complement strand
GGTTGCTGTTACCCAGGATGTGGTTCACCCCGGTGTGCGGGCCATCTCCTTGAGTCTGTGCGTCATCGTTCAGCACGTTCTGGGAAGCGCCCTGGGACCGCCGTCTATTGGCGCGCTGTCGGATGCCTTTGGCCTGCAAAAAGCCCTGATGTTTTTGCCTGCTTTTTCAATTCTGGCGGCTGTCTTGTTTTTCATGGCTTCTTTTTTCTATGTTGAAGATTCACAGAAAGCGGAAAATATCATTTCAAAACCCCGCTGATCAATAACCGGTTAACAGGCGGTTGTATTTTCCCTGTTTTTGCATGACCCATTCCATCGCACAAAAATAAGTTCGCCCATTTTTATTATTGAGGCACCCGGCCGGTATTCGAGGATGTATACCATCATCATTGATGACCGCTGCTCAATTGATTAAACCCGCCTTGAGCCAACGGACACCCATAGTCATCCCGATACATTTCGCCGGAGCACCGCTGAATCTTGATCCGATCCGAACGCTGGATGTGCCGGAAAGCATCATCCGAGCGCGGCTGAAACCGGAACACGGATGCCCGAAACTATTAAAGGTTATTTCCTTTTTCAATCCAGTGATAATACATTATAGATATTTTCGATTTGACTAATGTGTTTCCTCGATTTAAAAGCACTGTGGCATTAACGCTGAATTGAAGGAAAACCTCATGCAACCCATGAAACCATTCGGAACACAAAGGCTGACCACCACGGTCAGCGGCTCGGGCTGAGCCTCCAAGCTTCCTCCAGGGGCCCTGGAGCAGGCACTTTGCGGACTTTCCTTTCCAACCGATCCCGACCTGATCGTCGGCCTGGACAATCCTGACGATGCCGGCGTATACCGTGTCTCCCCGGAGCTGGCCCTGATTCAGAGTGTTGATTTTTTCACCCCCATTGTCGACGATCCATACTGGTTCGGCATGATCGCCGCTGCCAACGCCCTGAGCGACATCTACGCCATGGGCGGAGTTCCTAAAACAGCCATGAACCTGGTGGCCTTTCCGCTGAAAACCATGGACATCAAGATTTTGCACCGGATCCTGGAAGGCGGGCTGGACAAGCTGAAAGAAGCCGGGGTGGTGCTGGTGGGTGGTCACAGCGTCGAGGACAATGAGCTGAAGTACGGATTGTCGGTGACCGGCTTCGTCCACCCGGACCGGGTGCTCACCAAACAGGGACTGATCGCCGGGGACCGATTGATCCTTACCAAGCCCCTGGGGGTCGGTATCATCAACACCGCCATCAAGGGCGGCGTTGCCGCTGCCGAAGTCATCGAAGCGGTCACCGCGCTGATGGCAACGCTGAACCGTAAGGCCGCACAGGTGATGACGGATTTTGCCGTGCATGCCTGCACCGACATCACCGGTTTCGGTTTGCTGGGGCATATGGCCGAAATGATCGTCGGCACCGGCCACGGGGTGGCCCTGGACGTCGGTCAAATTCCCATCATCAAAGAGGCCCGGGAGTATGCCGGCATGGGCCTGGTGCCGGGCGGAACGCATAACAACCGGGAATTCAGAAAGGATATGATCGATTTTCCCGCCGGCCTGGATGCGATCATTTGGGACATCCTCTTTGATCCCCAGACTTCAGGCGGCTTGTTGATCGCTGTCGCGCCCGAACAGGCCGCCGCACTCATCGAGCGGCTGAGGGATAACGGCATTGCCCGGGCCGCCGTCATCGGCGAGGTAATTGCCGATGCAGGTGAAAAAATCACGGCCGCCTGATCCGCCCCGTTACGCCGGCAATCCCTGTCGCAGAAAATCGACTTCAATGGGGATAAAAACACAAGCGATGCAAAAATATTCTTCCGGCAATAAGAATACCGCACAACATCTTTCGCAAGAACTTGACGCGGGTCAAAGGGCCTGCTAACCTGCAGGCCATATCATCTGACAGGAGGGTGGATTCATTTTATGGCAAACCGGGATTTCCGTTATAAGCATATCCTGGCGCTGACTGTTGTGGGCCTTTTTGCGGCCGTTAACTCCGGATGTTTGCCCTCTATGGTCATCAGCAGTGCCGCCGGTGGGGCTGCCCCGGTTGCTTTTGAAGGTTCCGGCTGGGGCAAGGCCGAAAGTTACTGGATAGCCAAATACGACGATGTCATCGCAGCTGCTTTGCGTACCGGAAAAGCCCTCTCGCTTGAAGTTAAAGAAAAAAAAGCGGACAAGAACAAAGCCTTTTTCCGTTTTCAGGACACCGGCACGAATCGAATCGACCTGATCATAGAACGCCGAACAGACACGCTGACCTCCATCCATTTTGATATCGGCTGGTTTGGTTCAATGGCCTTCGGCCGTGTCATGGCACGGCAAATCATCGCCGAGCTCAATGACGCAGGTGCCTTTCTTGAGGATTGGACCCCCGAGAGCTGAATCCTCACCTCGGGCTTAAAAATCCGCCCTTTCATATTCCTGCCTGATCAAATCTTTGCCGTAGCGTCTTTCGAGTCTGCGGATGATGAAATGCCCGCGCGCCATATTTTGAAAATGATCTATAAAAATAGTGTTAATCAATGCCCCGCCAGCGGCTCCGATCAACGGAATTGCCTGGGCGGCGGCTTTTTCAGATACAATTATGCCAAATCGAGATGCCAAAGTGGCTATCAATTTAACAAGTGCGGGGGCGCCTTCCCTTGTCAGGCCTTTTTCCGC
Source organism: Desulfobacterales bacterium (assembly GCA_029939875.1). Classification (GTDB taxonomy): domain Bacteria; phylum Desulfobacterota; class Desulfobacteria; order Desulfobacterales; family JAFDCJ01; genus JAFDCJ01. The sequence continues at coordinate 126 of JAOZSC010000466.1, read as the reverse complement.
AATATATTTTGTGGCCTCTGAGATCGTTCGTGATAGGGCAGCTCTAACGATAAAATAGCCGGTTTCTGTTCTGTCATCGCTCTTTGAAGTACCTCCCAGGGCGAATACTTCTAGACAGGCGATTTG
>JAOZSC010000465.1 GCA_029939875.1 Desulfobacterales bacterium | reverse complement strand
GGCACTCCCGGCGCAGGGGTTCGTCTTCAGCAATTTGTACGCGCTGCGCTTCGGCCTTGACCGGCACCGGAAGGTTATTGCGCCAGTAAATTTCATGGGCATACAAAAGAAGCTTGTCCTGCCAGGGCTGGGTGTCATCGAATACCGCCATTTTGCGGTCTCCCACCACCACCAGCTTCTGGTCTTTGAAAGGGTGAAGCCAGGAGACAAAGATATGGGCCTGCAGACCGGAAGGAAATTCAAGGTGGGTGGTGGTCACGTCGGCAATTTTTTGATGCAGGTAGTTTCCGCCGGTGGCCAAAACGCTTTCCGGTTGTTCACCGGCAAGGGTGAGGATCATGGAAAGGTCATGGGGGGCAAAGGACCACAGAATATTTTCCTCACGCCTTATTTTACCCAGGTTCAAGCGGTGCGAATAGATATAGTTGACCCGGCCCAGCTCTCCGGCCGCGGCCATGTGTCTCAGCCGAACAAACACCGGGTGGTACTGGAGGAGGTGTCCGACCATGAGGACTTTATTTTTCTCTTCAGCCAGGTCGATGAGTTGCAGGCCCTGCGCCTCGTTGAGTACCAGTGGTTTTTCCACGTACACATGCTTGCCGGCCAGCAGCGCTTCTTGTGCAAGGCTAAAATGGGTTTCCGCCGGTGTGGCGATCACGACCCCTTTGATATCATCGCGGGAGAGCACATCCGCCAGGGCCAGGCAGGTGTCAATTCCGCTGTATTGCTCTTTGAATACAGATAAAACCGTTTCATTCTTATCGCAGATAAGTTTCAGGGCACCGAGGGTATGAAAATTTCGGATCAAATTTTTCCCCCAGTAGCCGCTGCCGATGACCGCGACGGCGGGGCTTTCATCCCCGGCCGAGTGATCAGTGGTGATGGATGATGGATCTTTTTGGGTCATTCTTTTCTCCTTAAGCCCCCCTTGGCAACTTGAAAATCGGAATCGAGATTGTTTAAAAATTCCATCGCGTTTGCTTATTCAAAACTTGTCACTCGTTACTTGTCACTATTATCTGTCTAATTGCTTCGCCCAGGCTTTCTTGCCACGGACGGGGATGAATCCCGAAATAGTTTTTGATTAAATCGCAATTCAGCACGGAATTGGACGGCCGTTTTGCCGGTGTGGGAAATTCAGCTGTCGTGATGGGGTCCACTTTTTTTACACGTAAGCTATCGTGCCCTCCGGTCAAACTGAAAATAGCTTCCGCAAACCCATGCCAGCTGGTGGCTCCGTCACCGCAGTAATGATAGGTGCCCCATTTGATTTCACGGCCTGCTGCAATTCGCTCGGCAATCAAAAGGATGGCATCTGCCAGGTCGGCCGCGTTGGTCGGGCAGCCAAACTGATCGGAGACCACCCGTATAGTTTCCTGCTCACGTCCCAAACGCAGCATGGTTTTAACAAAATTATTTCCGTGGACGCCATACAGCCAGGCCGTGCGGATAATAATGTGGGCGGACAAAATTTTTCTGACATCTTCTTCTCCGGCCGCTTTGCTCCGGCCGTAAACGCCTAACGGAGATATCGGATCTGTTTCCACATAGGGTTGTTTTTTCATCCCGTCGAACACATAGTCGGTGGAAACATGGATCAGGGCAATGCCGTTGCTTTCGCAGGCCGCGGCCAGATAGGCCGGACCGTCGCGGTTGATCGCAAAGGCCAGTTGCGATTCGGATTGCGCCCGGTCAACCGCCGTATAGGCTGCAGCGTTGATGATGACATCGGCATGGGATTGCTTTATCAGCATATCAACCGCTGCGTGATCGGTGATATCAAAATCCGGCAAATCAACCGCGAAGACATCCACCCCTTGTTTTTTGCCCCTGCGGTTAAGCTGCCACCCCAGTTGACCGTTGACGCCGATAACCACAATCTTCATGTAAACTCTCCATTGAAAGGATCTCACTGATATCAGCGGGAGCCGCTCGATGACACAGGTGCCATTTCCTCTGCCTTATTTACTTGATCATAACCACATCTTCAGGGGCAATTCCACGAGCAGTTAATTTTTCAAGGATAGGCTCCAGGGGGTCGGTGGAAGTAATCAGGATTTTGTCAAACTGCAGAGATTCGAGCCGAAGCGGAGAGGCCACGAATAGGTGCATAAATCGCTCGCCGCTTTTTTTATCATCCACTACCGCCTCCAGTTTAATGTCGGTTTGCTGCAGGGAAATAAACGCGATTTCCGCCAGATCTCCAGCGCCGTAAAAAACAATGCGTGCGACACCCTGTTTTTCCAAATCGGCATAAAGGTCGCGCATTTTTTTGCGGGCATCTTTATAGAAGCGGTACGAGAGCTGAACATATTCATAGGTCAGACGGGATTTTTCGGCCATCCCATGGACGGTGAGGACATATCGAATTCGGTTTTTGGGAACCTGCTTGATTTTGAAATAGCCTTTTTTTACCAGCCGCTTGACAAACGAGTTCACCAGCCCGAGAGAAATGTTCAGCTCTCTGGCCAGATCTCTCTGGCTGGAGGTGCTGTCATTTTCGACTTTTTCAAGAATTTTTAAGGTACGCAGGTCTTGTGGGTCCATTGGCAGGTAATCTGAGAAACCAGGAAGGTTTGCGTTATGGCTCCGCCCCGTCAATTACATAAGCCGCCTTATGCAGGTCGGTGCGAGGTGGTGGCGGTTGTTTTTATTGATAATCAGCCACCGCTTGAGGGATGTTCACTATCTGAACAAATTTCAGACTAAGTGTCAAGTAATGATTTGATATTTTTTGAAAAAAAATGCTTGCACAGGCGCGAAATTTGAAATTATAAGGTTAAGTTCGTCTCGACCA
>JAOZSC010000464.1 GCA_029939875.1 Desulfobacterales bacterium | reverse complement strand
ATTCGTCAATTTGCAGCACATCAGCTCCCGGCGGGATCGCAAAACTGAAAAGCGCATCTTCCAGTTTGACGTCAAATTTGTTGTTGAGAAGCTCAATACGGTTTTCATCCCCGTAAGAGTTGTGCGTAATGACGCGGATGACGGTGAAACTGTTGCGGGTGACGGACAAACGAATATCCGTTACATCCAGGCTTTTTTCCAGGGGCAGCAGTTTTAGCTCGTAAAATAAATCGTCGCGGGAATTTTCCAGGGAGATGGAAAATTTTTCGCGAACCAGCTTGATATCCGATAAAAAATTAGCCCCCTTGCCGTCGCGGAAAAAAACCGGAGCACTGCCGGTCATCACCTGGTTGTCGTCAGGCCGGTAAATCCACAATTTAAAGCCATCGGTGATGATAATCTGCTTTTCAGGCTTTTCATACTCCCAGCGCATCTTGCCCGGATATCGCACGAACATCTTTCCCGAAGCAAAATCCGTGATCTGCATGGCTTTTACCGTCGATTCCTGGATAAACTGGGCCGTAAAACTTTTACCCGTATAACGGGTTTCCATGCGATCTAAAATTTGCTCAAGGCCAAGGTTCGATTCTGCGGCCAGGGCAGTAAATCCAAAATTCGTTACTGGCAACATTCCCGTTAAAACTGCCAAAATCGCCAGTAAACCGAATAAACTCATACCTGTTTTTGTCCTCATGGTGTGTTTTCCCAGTGTAAGGTAAACAACATGGCATAAAAAGACCCCATCCTTTGAATTCACCAAAGGGGACATCCTCAAAATGGGGCGCTCATTGTGATATCGGAAATAATACCACACCATTAGATATTGTTTGCCATTTTGTTTATGCAACGTTGAGGTAAAGTAAATGTTGCTTCTGCATTACGGCATCAACTTCAGCAAATGTCAACGCTGAAATGAAATAAATGCTTTTTACGCGGAACCGTTTTTTTTCAGCCAGACAGTCGTTTTTTCATTGGACTCCGGCGGCTCGAAATATTCACTCTTACCGAAAAGCGCTCGGCTGATGCGGTCAACAATCCTCATTTTTTTGCGGGCATCGGCCGGATCGATCAGCACCACCCGTTTTCCCTGAAGCAAAAAGGTCTCCATGTTGGTGTGTTGGAGCTGGCGCTCCAGCTGCCGGGCTTTTTGCAGGTTGAGAAAGTAAAATTTCTTTTTGGCCATCAGGGCTTGGTAAAGGTCGCAATCGTCATTGAGCTCTTCTAAAAAATCCAGCATAAACTCAAGGCACTCCAGAACATCATTGTTTTTGGAGCCGATTTTTTCAAAAAAAGCGCACAGAATCCCAAGCCTGTTCGGGGTAAGCGCAAACCGCGAATTTCTTATTTTTACTTTGAACCGGGTGATATCCTTCTTATCGCCATGCTTGTTGACAGTGACAAGCAGCTTGCGTTCAAGATGTTTGCCAATGCGCAAGCGGGATAAAAACTGGCCGGCAACGGCTTCGGGCAGCAAAAGGCGTAGCGAGCCCCGATCGTCGGCAAATCGGAGCGGGACGTGCAACGGGACTTTGCAAAGACAGGCCAATACCTGTTGTTCATCCTGCTGGTGAAGCTCAAGGGTTTGCAGTAGTTCTTCCAGTTGCATCTGCATGGATTCGTCCGGAAAAAAAAGCAGCTCCATAAGCGAATCTTTTTCGCAGTTGGTATCATCGTTGAGAATGCTGTCAAGCTCTGCGAGGCTGGGATTTGAAAAAGTGGAGTCAATGTAATGGGCAGCATCGTTGTCCAAAACGACTCCACTGCTCAAAACGTTATTAATTTTATCGGCCAGCACGGCACATTTATCTTGAGATTCCATGCGCTTAAATATACGGGGCCATTTTCATCATGTTTTTCTCCTGTCAGCTCATCACGCCATAGGCCTTCAGCTTTTTATGCAGGGTCTTGCGGGTGATTCCCAGTCGCCGGGCAGCTTCACTTTTGTTCCCGCCAACCGCTTCAAGGGTGTTTAAAATTGTGGTTTTTTCCACGGCCTCAAGGGAAGCCCCTGCGTCATGATTCAAGGTGCCGGGAGCGGCATGGCCGGAATCTTCGGCGTCGTTGATGATTGGAAATTCAGATTCGGTTAGAAATTCAGAGCGGGCGAGCACCACGGCACGTTCCACCGCGTTCATCAGTTCGCGGACATTGCCCGGCCACCGATGGCGGATCAGATGGTCCATGGCCCGGGGGGAAAAGCCTTTGATGGTTTTGTGGTTTTTAGCGGCAAACATATTCAAAAAGTGCTGGGCCAGCAGTGGGATGTCTTCTTTTCGCTGTCTTAGCGGCGGAAGCTGCAAAGCGACGACATTTAAGCGGTAGTAAAGATCTTCACGAAAAGCGCCCCGGCTGATTTGTTCCAGCAGATCCCTGTTGGTGGCGGCAATCAGTCGCACATCCACCCGGATGGTTGTTTCTCCGCCCACGCGGGTGAACTCCCTTTCCTGCAAAACCCGCAGCAGTTTAACCTGCATGGTCAGGGGCATCTCGCTGACCTCATCGAGAAACAGGCTGCCGTGGTGGGCCTGGAAAAAGCGCCCTTCCCGGCGGCGCTCGGCTCCCGTAAAGGCGCCCTTTTCATGACCGAAAAGTTCGGATTCCAGCAGGGTTTCGGTGATTGCAGCACAGTTGAGCTTGACATAGGGGCCGTCTTTGCGGGAACTGTTATAATGCAGGGCCCCGGCAATCAGCTCCTTGCCGGTGCCCGACTCTCCGCTGATCAAAACCGTGGCTTCGGAGGGGGCCACCTGGGCCACGGTTTCCAGCAGGTTGGCCATGGCCGGGCTGCGGCCGATAA
>JAOZSC010000463.1 GCA_029939875.1 Desulfobacterales bacterium | reverse complement strand
AGTAGCCCGGTAGTGCCCACTTTACTCAAAGCCACGTTGGGCGGATGGACCTTGATACGCGCGTTGTGCCATTTGCGGATGGCCTTGACTTTTTCCGGATCGGCCATCACGGGTTTTTGGCGACCCCGCACAGCCACAGCCTTGAGCCGCTTCGATCCCATCACCGCTCCCATCCCGGTACGTCCGTTGTAATGTTCCATGTCATTTTGAACACAGGCAAACGGAATCAGACGTTCGCCAGCAGGCCCGATGGAAGCCACCCGAACCATTTTTTCACCGGTGTCTTTGCGGATGCCTTCCAGGGTCATCCAGTTGTCCTTTCCCCAGAGGGCACCGGCATCGCGGATCTCCACCTTACCGTCGTTGAGGTACAGATAGATCGGTTTAGGGGCACGTCCTTGCACCACGATGGCATCGAAGCCCGCAAACTTGAGTTCCGGCCCGAAATATCCGCCGGCTTCGGTGCGCGCAAAACCGCCGGTCAGCGGCGATTTTGCCGCTACCGAGTAACGGCTGAATCCGGACAGCGGGGCGCCGGTCACCACCGAGCAGGCAAATACCAGGACATTATCCTCAGAAAGCGGATCGATGCCCGGTTTTAAGTATTTCAGCAGGTAGTAGGCGGCCAGAGACGACCCTCCGACATAGGTCCGGTACCAGGTTTCGTCCGGCTCCTCGATCTCCCAGGTGTTTTCGGTCAGATTGACGTGCAGTATTTTCCCATTGTATCCAAAGGGCATTGTGTCACCTCTCGTTAAATTTTGTTAATACTATTGGCGCTTACAACTCGCCAGAAGGCATCAGGCAACAGGGCCCGGCGTGGGCTTGAATCGATTGCCGGCGCCGGTCCGTTTGCCGACAAATTTCATATATTCCCGCCGTTGTCAGAGCAGCCATAGCGACAGTGACGGGATAAAAGCCAGAAGCATCAGGGCGACCAGCATCGTCGTTACGAAGATAATGGCGTGGCGGGATATGGCCAGGACAGAGGTCCCGGTGACCCCGGACACCACAAACAGGTTGAGCCCTAATGGCGGTGTGATAAATCCGATACCCAGCGCTGTGATCATGAAAATGCAGAAGTGAATTTCATTCATCCCGATCTCCTGGGCCAGGGGCAGCAGCAGGGGCGACAGGATCACAATGTTGGGGGTGGTTTCCATCACGCAGCCGGCGACCATGAGAATGACCACCATGATCAGAACAATCAGAACCTTGTTGGTGGTCAGCGATGTCATGGTGTGTACGAAGAATTGCGGCACCTGGAGCGATGCCAAGGTCTGGGCCAGGGGCAGGGACATGGCGATGATCGGTACGATGACACCATTGACCTTTGCCGAAGTTTCCAGCATCTCAGGGAAATCGGCAAGCTTCAGCGTACCCTGGCAGAACCCGATGATGATGGTGGTGACCACGGCCACCGCGGCTGATTCAGTGGGGGTGAACATTCCGGAATAGATGCCGCCCAGGATGATGAAAGGTATCAGAAGGGCAAAGCGTGCCGAATATACGGTTTTCAGCCAGTAGCCGAAGTTAAAACCGATGTCAGAGGCTTCGTAGCCCTTGACCCGGTTGACCAGGGTATTGGTGATCATCACCGACGACAGGATCAAAACGCCCGGCACCGCAGCGGCCAGAAACAGGGTCGAGGCCGAAATTCCGAGGATAAGACCGATGATGATGTATGAAATCGACGGCGGGATCAGCACACCGGTGCAGGCGCCGGCCGCCACGAGTGCACAGGCATAGCCTTTGGGATACCCTTTTTCAACCAGGCGGTGGATGGTAATTCGGCTGATGGCGGCGGCATCCGCGGCGTCGGAACCGGAGATGCAGGCAAAAAACCCGCACCCGAGTACGGTGGATGTCCCTAGGCCCGCGCGCTGCCATCCCATGGTGGCTTCGGCCACATCGAGAAGTTTGTTGGATAATCCCGTTCGCACCAGCACGTCACCGGTGAGGATAAACAGCGGAACGGCGATAAGGGCAAAGGAATCCACCCCGTCGAACAATGCCTCACCCATCAGCGTCGGCGGCAGGACCCCTGTGGTCAATAGCATCACGAGTGAACCGAGCCCGACGACCACCCAGATTCGGACGGCCATCAGAATCATGATGACCATGCCGATCAGCGGCAGATAAAAATCCCAGCCGAGTGTCAGCGTCTGTTGCTGCATCAAGTAGTTATACATTGTGTTGTCAGCTCCTAATCAAAAAGTTTGTTGCCCTCAAACACATCCAGGCCTGCCTTCGTGTCTTTCCAGACCCGCTGCATGGACTGTAGCAGACGGATGATCATCATCGAAAACCCGAGCGGAACAGCGGCCAAAAACCAGGCTTGGCTGATTCTCAGCCCGTGGGTGACCGAACCGAAATGGATGGACGTCAACACCGACTCCATGGACCAGTAGAAGGCCAGCACCGCTAGAGTCAGGGCAATGATATCGCCAAAAATGTAAATGACGCCGCGTATTCGATTGGAAAACAGGGGCAGGATGACATCGATGCGAATATGGGCACGCTCTTTGATGGCCGCCGAGGCTCCGATCCAGGCCACGTAGATAAACGCATACCGGGCGATTTCCTCTGCCCAGATAGATGAATAGGAAAGCATACTCCGCCGGACGACCTCCATGAAAACTGTGATCACGATCATGGTGTACAGCGGCAGCAGCAGGTAGCGTTCGCCATTTTCATCAATTTTCTGTAAGACTTGTTTAAATTTCATATAACAATCCTCGATTCGCATCATTGTCAGAGGGACTTCGCCGACAGACTGGGCCGACGAAGTCCCTCTGA
>JAOZSC010000051.1 GCA_029939875.1 Desulfobacterales bacterium | reverse complement strand
TCATTTTTCCAGGTAAGGCAGCAGCAACTGCTCAACGCTTTGCTGTTGGCGGTCCAGCCGATCGTCGGATTTTTCACAGATGGCTGCGTAGCCGGTCTGCAGCACGGTTGCCAGCGAACCGCATGAGGCGGTGATCCCAGTCTGGCCTTTGCGCGGAACTTTTCCCCATTGTCCCCGGTGAAATCCGATGTGGGGTCCGGCCAACAGCAGCAGGTTTTTTTGCCCGTCGGCTTCCGGAATGTGGTGGGCAACCGCCATCAAGCCGGTTTTGCCGCCGTGACAGTAACCCGCCAGTCCGCCAAACTTAAAACGCTCACCCCAATAGTTTTCCATCAACCGGTACTCCAGTTCATTGATTTCATCGCAACAGCCACCTTCTGCAAAGCGGGTATTGCCGGGTGTGAAGCCATATTGCTGCTCCAGGAGGATGTTCTGGTTGCCAAAATAAATGCGGGCCACCTCGGCCTTCGCAAAAACGGATTGAATTTCTTTCAGCAGTTCCATATGGGTCTCCTTTCCGGAAAAACAATGAATTAAATTGCCTGGCGTGTATAAAGAAGCAGTAAATATCATGTTTTTAGCATCGGCACAATTATTTTTGCGGGCCGCCTTCGATTTTGGGGTGAAAAGGCTTGACTTTATCGGGTCATATTTTTATAAAGGATGCGGTAATAAAGCAAATCTCCTTATAAAAAAAGATACTGTCCACGATAGGATCTTTTTTTTTAGCCAATCCCGGGCAAAGAAACGATGCATAATCGAAACGGGCCGTTGACGGCCCTGTAAATAAAACGAAAAAGATAAAGAAACTGTAAGGGCTGGTTATGATAAAACGCGTGTTTCCGTTTTTAAACTGGTTCGAAGGCTATGGCCTGAATTCTTTGAGAATTGACCTGCTGGCGGGAATAACGGTCGCGTTGGTGCTCATCCCTCAGTCCATGGCGTATGCCCAACTGGCGGGGCTTCCCGCCTATTATGGGCTTTATGCTTCTTTTCTGCCACCCATGATAGCCGCACTTTTCGGCTCCAGCCGCCAGCTGGCCACAGGACCGGTGGCCATTGTTTCTTTGATGACCGCCGCCTCCCTGGAACCCCTGGCCGCCATCGGCAGCGAAGGCTTCATCATGTATGCCGTTTTGCTGGCCCTGATGGTGGGTGCCTTCCAATTCAGCCTCGGCGTGTTAAGACTCGGCCTGGTGGTCAATTTCCTCTCGCATCCGGTGGTCAACGGCTTTACCAATGCCGCGGCTCTGATCATCGCCTCCTCCCAGCTATCCAAGTTATTCGGTGTTTTCGTGGATAAGGGCCAGCACCACCATTACGAGACCATCTGGCGGGTGGCCCAGGCCGCTGTGCACTATATCCACTGGCCCACCCTGTTGATGGGCGCCCTGGCATTCGGGATCATGTATGGACTCCGGTGGATATCGCCCAAAATTCCGAATGTTCTGGCGGCGGTGGCCGTGACCACGATCATCTCCTGGGCCACCGGTTTTCAGCATAACACCACAACGGGCATTGAGGCCATTCAGTCCGGTGAACTCAGGCAATTAATCGCGCATTTCAATCAAACAGTGGACAACATATCCAAGTTTGCCGAGGAGCAAACCGAAGTGAACCTGGCCCTGGAAAGTGCCCACCGCGCCCATGACATCGTGGCCGTGCTGACCGCCGAACACCGTGCCAGCATCCTGATGCTCAACCTGGAACGCATTAAAGATGAGGCCCATGTATATCGAAAAAAAATCAGGCGCTACCTGTTGACCGGGGTGGAGCAGAGCGACGGTCGTTTTCGGTTTTACTCGAAAAAGGAAATCCCGCCAGGGGTCCACAGTGACGGACGCACCTGGCGGATCAAGGTGGGCAACAAATTGCTTAAGACGGACAATCTCATGCTGATGGGCGGCGGGGCGGTGGTCGGCGCCATTCCCCAGGGGGTGCCCGCCTTGACGGTTCCGGACATTAATCTCAAGGTGGTGTTCAGGCTGTTTCCCTATGCTGTCATTATTTCACTGCTGGGGTTTATGGAGGCCATTGCCATTGCCAAGGCCATGGCTGCCAAGACGGGCCAGCGCCTGGATCCCAACCAGGAACTGATCGGGCAGGGATTGGCCAATATCTGCGGCTCCTTCGGCCAAAGTTATCCGACGTCGGGCTCTTTTTCCAGGTCGGCCGTCAATCTGCAGGCCGGAGCGGTTTCCGGGCTTTCCAGCGTTTTTACGAGCCTGATTGTGGTCATTGTGCTTTTGTTCTTCACCCCGCTTTTATACTACCTGCCCCAGGCTGTGCTGGCTGCGGTCATCATGATGGCCGTCATCGGGCTGGTCAATGTCTCGGGCTTCATTCATGCCTGGCAAACCCAGTGGTATGACGGTGCTATTTCAATCATCACCTTTGTCATCACCTTACTCGTTGCGCCGGAGCTGGACCGGGGCATCATGGTCGGAGTGGGGCTTTCGCTGATGGTGTTTCTGTACAAGAGCATGCGCCCCACCATCGCCACGCTTTCCAGGGCCCAGGACCAGTCCCTGCGGGATTGTATCGCTCACGGGCTCAAGGAATGCAGATATATGGCCATGGTACGGTTCGATGGCCCACTTTTTTTTGCCAACGCCAGCTACATGGAAGATCAGATCATGGATCTGATGGCCAGCAAAAAGGAGCTCAAGCACATTATTCTCGTGTTCAACGGCATTAATGATATTGACGCGTCGGGTGAGGAGGCATTATCTTTGCTTGTGGACAGAATCCGCAGCGCAGGAATCGACGTATCGCTGAGCGGTGTGAACGAGGCTGTCATGAAGGTCTTCAAGCGCACCCATTTTCCGGAGAAAATCGGCGAGGATCACATCCACGCGACCATGGAAAAGGCGATTACAGCTGCCCACGAAAAAGCGCACCGGGACGGCGAGGAGGACGCCTGTCCCCTGATGACCTACTGCCGGATAGAACCCAATTAAAAAGGGGATCAAGCTATGTCCATTGTCGTCATCTCGTCAGATTCTTACCGCAGGGGCCGCAAGATCGGTGAAAAGTCGGCGCAAGCCCTTGGATACCGCTATCTGGACCGGGAAATTCTGCCGGCAGTGGCCAACCGGTATGGTATTGAGGAAGCGAAGCTGATCATGGCCCTGGATGAGACCCCGTCTTTTATGGGAATTTCCACCAAGTTGCGGGATCGGTGCCTGGCCTACATTCAGGAGGCGGTTCTGGGGGAATTATTGCAGGACCAAGTGGTCTGCCACGGTTTGAGCGCCCATCTCTATGTTCACGGTGTCTCCCACGTTCTCAAGGTGCGCATTCTTGCGAGTTCCGGGGGCCGGGTCGGCGGGAAGGTCTCACCAGCGGATGTGTCGCGGCGCAGCAGAAAAAAGGCAAAAAACCGGGAGAAATTCGCCAGGCGCTGGTCTCTGGATGCGTTCAAGGTGGACGAGACCGATCCCTCTCACTACGACCTGGTGATTAATCTGGGTCAGATCGACGCCGACGAGGCCGTGCGGATTATCACCGATACGGTGGACCACCGCCGCTTTAAACCCATGACTTACTCCCTGAAGTGCTTGCAGGACTGGGAGCTGGGCAGCCGGGTGCGCGCAGCATTAATGGAACAATTTCCGGATGTGCGCGTGGAAGCCGACGGCGGCAAAGTGGTGGTGGAAACCGGAGGGCTGAAACGCGAGAAGCAAAAAAAGACCGCGGCCGTCAAAGCGCTGGCGGAAAAGATCCCGGGCGTAAAGGAAGTGCAGGTGCACATTATCAACGACATTTTCCGCCAGGCCGTGGAGAGCTTCCGGTAGAGCGGGTACAACCGCCTGTCGCCGATGGTTGCAGAAGGCACCCGGGAGTCACCGGGGCAGCGTTTTTTTTCTTAAACTCTGAATTATTCGTACGACTTTTTCAGACAACTTTGTTGACCACAACCTTTTTCAGGTACTCAAACGTTTCGGCACCTTCCACGGATGCTTTTTGTTTTCCGGCCGCCACCTGTTGAAAGAATTCCAGTTTCGGTTTGTCGAAACTGCTGATGGGCTCCTCAATCAGTTTTAAGCTGTTGTCAATCAGACTGTAGATGACCGTGGGACCAAAAAGCATTTCGCCGGCTTCTTTGGAAGTCAGGGTGCCGTAAATTTCACGGTGCCTGATGTCAAAGGCCTTGGGCGGCGGTTGATAGCCCAGCAGGTCGGCAAACAGCAGCAGGCTTTCTTTCACACCCTCGGCATACCCGTTTTCCATTGCCGCCGCACCTTCCCGGGCGATCTGTTCGATGTCGGCCTCATTATAAGACAGATCCAGCTGTTCGATGCATTCTTTTTGAATGGCTTTAACCGAGTCTTGCTTGATGCTGATTTTAACATCGGAGTCTTTCAGTATTTTGATGATGTTGCGAATTTTTACCATTTCCTTGGTGTAAGGGCTTTTGCGCATGGCCACATCGTCCACCGTGGTGCGGTAAATCGGCAGTTCGTTGTCGAGCACCAGAATTTTGTCTTTTTGCCCTTCGTCTTTGCGGATATACAGATCAAGGTCCCGCACTTTTCGGTATTCATAGGGGCTCATTTCCAGCAGACTGCGCATGGTGTTCCTGTCGATTTTCAGCCCACTGTCCGGTGCCCCGATGGATTGCAGCACGGTTTGGGTGAGCTGGTCGATCTGAATTTTTTTAAGCAGGTTTTCCTTAAACGACATGGGGGGCTCCTTTCAGCCGTTTTGATACGTGTAGCAAAAATATTAAGCAATTGTTACTGAAAGTTGGTGGAAATTGCAACGCATTCTTGACCTTTGACCGGTATTCGTATAAAAATTATGAAAAGTTGGGCAGGACCTCATGAATAATCGGATCGGAGAAAAAGGTGCAATGAAGGAATTTGTAAAATTCATTTACGGCGACAAAGAGCACCGGCTTCCGGTCATTGAGGGCACGGAAGGCGAAAAAGCCATCGACATCTCGGCGCTGCGCAGGGAAACCGGATTGATCACGCTGGATCCCGGCTATGCCAACACCGGTGCCTGCACCAGCGACATAACCTTCATGGACGGAGAAAAGGGAATTTTACGCTACCGGGGCATCCCGGTGGAAGAGCTGGCCGAAAATTCCACGTTTATTGAAACGTCTTACCTGTTGATCAACCGCAGGCTGCCCTCCCGATCGGAGCTGACGAGCTTTTCGGTGCTGCTCAATGACAATTCATTGGTGCATGAGGATATGCGGGCGTTTTATGAGAACTTTCCCCGCTCTTCCCATCCCATGGGAATTTTGTCAGGCATGGTCAATGCTTTGAGAAGTTTTTACCCGGAAATTCAGAACCTGGAAGAGGAAATTAACCGGACCGTCACCCGCCTGCTGTCCAAAATCCGGACCATGGCCGCCATGTCCTACAAGATTTCCCGGGGCCACAAGGTCGTTTATCCGAGGCCCGATCTGGCGTACTGCGACAACTTTTTGAACATGATGTTCGATTCGCCGGTCAAACCCTACCGGATTGACAAAGTGGTTACCACCGCCTTGAATGTTTTCTGGATTTTGCATGCCGACCATGAACAGAACTGTTCGACCACTGCGGTGCGCGTGGTCGGCAGCGCCCGGGTGAATCTGTACAGTGCTATTTCCGCCGGCATTGCCGCTCTCTGGGGGCCGCTGCACGGCGGGGCCAACCAGGCCGTCATTGAAATGCTAAGCCATATCGCCGAGGACAACAACATGGCCCGGGTGATTGAGAGGGCCAAGGACAAAAATGACCCCTTCCGGCTGATGGGATTCGGCCACCGGGTTTACAAGACCTTTGATCCGCGCATGAAGATCATGAAAAAGGTTTGTCACCGACTGCTGAAAAAACTCAAGATTTCAGATCCCCTATTGGATGTGGCCCAGGAACTGGAAGAAATTGCGTTGCGGGATGATTATTTCATTGAGCACCATCTTTATCCCAACGTTGATTTTTACAGCGGCATCGTTCTGCGCGCCATTGGAATTCCCACCAACATGTTCACGGTGATGTTCGCCATCGGCCGGCTTCCGGGATGGATTGCCCAGTGGAAGGAAAGCATAGACGATCCCAACTGGAAGCTTTGCCGGCCGCGACAGATTTATACGGGACCCGAAGAAACCCGATATGTTCCCATCAATGAAAGATAGCTAAAATACCTTAAGCTTTACGTACAGTTAAGCACCATCTGCTCGGCTACCGGAAATCTGGAAAATGCAGCAAAAATTTTGGCTCTGTTGCTAAAAAAGATACCGGATTTACAGGGAATTCCAACATCGCTATTGAAGCTCGCCCGGGCTTACCGCCAGAAGGGCATGACAGCCAAGCGCAACCAGTGCCTGCAGCTGATCTGCCGAAAATATCCTGATTCTATCGAGGCCAGGGTGGCCCGCAAATCCCTCCCGGAACAGAACTGATTTTGAATCACAGTTGACTTTTACCATTGAATCATCTATTGCAGGATGCTTGGCGGATGGAATCCGCTTTTTTTACGCCCTGCGCTCTGCTCTTTGCGCTAAGCGTGGGCGTCTTTAACCCTAGTAATTTTCAAGTAAAACGCTAGTGAATCTAGCGTTTATAGGCGCGGACTCACGATTATGTGCGAAGAAATATTTCCCAACTTGTTTCGGGTGAAAATCCCACTGCCGGAAAGCCCGCTGAAATATCTGAACTCTTACGTGATACGGGATGCTGAAAGAAATCTGATCATCGATACCGGGTTAAACCGCACGGAATGCTTTGATGCCATGCAGAGGGGACTAAAAAAAATTGGTATTGACCTGGCAAAAACCGATTTTTTCATTACCCATCTGCATGCGGACCATTTCGGTCTTGTAGGCCGGCTGGCAACGGAATCCAGCGATGTTTTTTTCAGCCGGCCGGAAAAAGAGCTGATCGAGTCCTGGGAAGGCTTTGATGAAATGATCAATTATGCCGGCCAAAACGGATTCCCCAAAGATGAGTTGCGCGCGGCCCTGGACAAACATCCCGGAGCCAAATACGGTTCGGATTGGATCCCGGAACTGAAGGTCCTCGAAGATGGAGATGCAATTCATGTGGGTGATTACCACTTCCAGTGCGTTGCAACCCCCGGTCACACCATGGGGCACACCTGTCTTTATGAACCGGATAAAAAAATTCTGGTGGCCGGCGATCACATTCTAATCGACATCACCCCCAATATTCAATGCTGGTCGGATGGGCAAAACCCGCTTAAATATTATTTGGCCAGCCTCGACAAGGTATATCACCTGCCGGTAGCGCTCACCCTGCCCGGACACCGACGGCTCATCAAGGATCATCGGTTGCGCATCGATGAGCTCAAGCAGCACCACGCTGACCGGTTGGACGAGGTGCTGATTCTGCTGGAAAATGGTCCTCTGAATGCCTTTCTGGTGGCATCCCGCATGACCTGGGATATTTCCTATGAATCCTGGGACCAGTTCCCGGTGGCCCAGCGGTGGTTTGCCACCGGAGAGGCCATTTCACATTTGCGATATCTGGAAGAAGAGGGGAAGTTGACCCGCTACAGTGAGAACGGCATGACATTGTATGCCCTCGTAAAATAAAATTTTGTTTATTGTACTAAAGCATACAATAGTCAATATTCAATCGACAATTTTCAGTCACTTGTAAGGAACCCGATGATGATAGAATCCATGGATCTTATAAAAACCGCATTGGATAAAAGGCAACGGGCCCTGTCCGAATACACCTCGAAACAATTGTTGCGCGCCTATGGCATTCCGGTGACCCAGGAAACCCTGGTCCAAAACTTCACTGACGCCGTATCGGCCGCTGACGCCATCGGGTATCCGGTGGTGCTCAAGGCCTGTTCGCCGGAGTTGATGCACAAAACCGAAGCGGCCTGCATCGCCCTGGGGATCCGGGATGAGTCCGAACTGCGCGAGGCTTATCAGCGCATTGTTACGGCCATTGATCTTGACCTCGAAGGCGTCCTGGTCCAGGAAATGATTGCCGGGCAACGGGAGGTGGTCCTGGGGCTGAGCCGTGATCCGCAGTTCGGCCCCTGCGTCATGTTCGGCCTGGGCGGGATCATGACCGAGATCATCAACGATACCGTGTTCCGGGTGGCACCTTTTGATCGCATCGAAGCCCTGGACATGCTCAGTGAGCTGCGCTCCAGTGCCATCCTGGACGATTTTCGGGGGCAGGCCGCCGCGGATAGCGAAACCATTTGTACCGCTCTTATGGCGTTAGGGCAGATCGGTCTCGATCACGGGGCGGTGGCCGAAATTGACATCAATCCCATGATTATCGATCCTGCTGGGCGGGTGGTGGCCGTTGATGCCCTGGTGGTTTTGGGCGGGGAGCAAAATGGTCAATAATATCAAAGAAAGCCCGTTGTATCGTATCATAAATCCGCGCAGCATCGCTTTTTTCGGTGCTTCCAACCGGTTTTCCTCCATGGGGACCAACCAGCTGAATTCGCTGAAATCTTTAGGATTTGAAGGTTCCATTTATCCGATTCACCCACGGGAAAAGAAGGTGCTGGATCTTGTGGCCTATCAACGCGTGCAGGATCTGCCCGAAATTCCCGACCTGGCGGTGATGGTGCTGCCTACTGAAGTCGTACCCCAGGTAATGGAAGAATGCGGCCAGAAAGGGATCAGACATGCCATTGTGGTTTCCGGCGGGTTCAAGGAAGTCGGTGGATCGGGGGCGGAGCTGGAAAAGCGATTGCTGGCGGTGGCCGACCGATACGGCATTCGCTTTCTGGGACCCAATTGCCTTGGAGTCGCCAATCCCCACCACAAATTCAATATGACGTTTTTGCCGTTTGAGGGCCAGGCTGGATTCATCGGTCTGGCGTCCCAGAGCGGCAGCCTGATTACCCAGATGTTTGGATACCTGCGACGCTTCGGGTTGGGGTTTTCCGCCGGCATCAGCGTTGGCAACGAGGCCCGGGTGGATATCGTCGAGTGCATGCAGTACCTGGCGGCCTGTCCCCATACACGGGTGATCGGGTTGTACGTGGAAACTATCCGGCGGGGTCGGGCTTTTATCGAGACGGCCCGGGCAATTGTCCCCCACAAGCCGGTGGTCGCTTTTTATGCCGGCGGCTCCGAGGCAGGCAAGCGCGCCGGCTTTTCGCACACCGGCGCCCTGGCTGGCCCGGATGCCCTTTATGACGGTGTATTTCGACAAAGCGGTGTGATCCGCGCTAATTCCATCACCGAGCTGTTTGATTTTTGCTGGGCCCTGGGAGCCTGCCCCCGGCCCGGGGGCAAGCGAATAATTGTCCAGACCCACTCGGGGGGGCCTGGTGCGGCAGCGGCTGACGCTTGCAGCCGTTCGGGTCTGGAGCTGCCGTCGATTCTTGTGCCAACGCGGCAGCAGCTTGCACCGCTGGTGCCCCACACCGGCAGTGTGAGCAATCCGGTTGATCTGACTTTTGCCAAAAATCCGTTGGATTATTTTGCCGCCATTCCCGATATCCTTCTCGGTGCCGAAAATGCCGACGGGCTGCTGATTTATTTTCTGGCTCCCAGCCAGAGCATCCGACGCACCATGCAGGACATGGGGGTCTCTGATGACCAGATTCCGCAGCTGACTGAAAAACTTTTTACCGATCAATCCCGGGCGTTGACCGACTTGATAGAAAAGCATCAAAAGCCGCTGATCGGTTTCACATTTCAGGAATATAACGACCTGTTTGTCCGGACACTGTTGGAACACGGTATTGTGGTACTGCCGGCCCCCCAACGGGCGGCCCGGGCTATGGCCGCCCTGGTGCGTTACCAACAGCTGAGTGAAAAGATCCACTCCAAGCAGTGAAATGGCAGGCGGGTCTGATAGGCCCATTTAACTTCGGTCGCTAAACCGATGGCGGCGGACAGTTTTTGATGGGATACAATTTTAGGCATTTTCCGGTTTATCCGGATTGGGGCAACCGTATCACCAAAACCGGGATAGGGCAATGCTGGACCACCCATTTGGCAGTGCTGCCCATCAGGACCTTGGCGAGAATCCCCTGGCCGCGGGTTCCCATGACGATGAGATCACAATCCCGTTCTTTTGCCGTTTGAACGATCGTTTCAGCAGGCGCTCCGCCTTTTATTAAAATTTCGTCAGTGGCAAAGCTCTGATCTTTCGAATTGGCCTTTACCTCCTCGGAAAATGCCTGGAGAACATCCTTTAAAGCCGCAGGCTCCCTTTTCTTGCCAATCAGCTCATCCCGGGCTTTGGAATAATTCTGTTCTTTGATCGCTTTCCATGTGCTCGGAGGGATCATGCTCGATATGAATCTTTCCTCGGGAAATTCGGTCAGCACATGCAGGATCGTAATGCCGGCGCCATACATATTGGCCAAACTGATTGCATAGGAAAAGGCGTGAACCGCGCTTTCCGACAGGTCGGTTGCATACAGGATTTTTTTAATTTGGATGTTTGATAGTTTCATTTTTATGTCCTGATTTTATCTTCCAAAATATAAATTGGGCAACCACAGGGCAATTTCGGGAAACATCATAACAAGGACTAAACCGACCATCATAACCAGCACAAAAGGGATGATCGAGCGGTAGATATCCGCCAGGGAAACCTCTTTGGGTGCCATGGCCTTCATCAGAAAGAGGTTATAGCCAAAAGGAGGCGTCATGTAAGCGA
>JAOZSC010000462.1 GCA_029939875.1 Desulfobacterales bacterium | reverse complement strand
AAAAAAAATTTCCGGACAGCAAGGTGGTCATAAGGTTATGAAAGCGGGTATCCTGTAATGACAACACTAAAACAAGTGGGGATTATTCTGAGAAAATCGATTGGAGCGGCACCGGGAGCCAATTATTTTTCTCCGGATAGAGACCTCCGGTGGATGCTCGCCGCATCGATGCATGCCTGCCGGTCACGGTGCGGCATGACTTTGTCGAAGATCAAATAGCCGCCGTAGTACTGCAGGAGATCGTCCGGTTCAGGTCCCGGAATTATTAACGAATTTGATGTTTTCGAGGCCGTCTTGCGACCCCATGATCAGGATGGTATCCCCGAATTTAAAACGATAATCCGGCTGGGAAGAGATAATTTTTTGCTTTTCTTTTTTCTCGGCGTCGTAGCCCTGCTTGATCAAAATGACCTCCACCCCGAAGCGGTTACGCAGGTCAAGCTCCCGCAAGGTTTTGTTCACAAATTCCCCCGGCACTTCAATTTCTCCCAACACGTGCCCGTCCATCAGCTCAACCCGCTTGAATTTGCGCAGCGAGCCAATGTAGCTTGAGACCGATGTGACCATGTCGCGCTTGAATATTTCCTGATTATACAGCTCGATGACCTGATTCTTGGAAACGGTGCCGATCAACTCCAGGTTTATTTCGTCATTGACC
Source organism: Desulfobacterales bacterium (assembly GCA_029939875.1). Classification (GTDB taxonomy): domain Bacteria; phylum Desulfobacterota; class Desulfobacteria; order Desulfobacterales; family JAFDCJ01; genus JAFDCJ01. The sequence continues at coordinate 2,150 of JAOZSC010000462.1, read as the reverse complement.
ACCGGCAGTTCGTCAATGTTAATTTCTCCGAACGCCTTCATGACAATGTCAAGGGTATCCTCGGGCGTAAAGTAGTGTTCGATGGGGGTGGCAAGGTCATCGGCCACCAGCAGCAGCTCCAGAGCGTCGGATTCGTAGATAATACTGCGCAGATCGTGAATGGAAATCACCCCCTGTAAATGATTCTGGCCGTCGACCACAAAAAAATTCGGGTGCGGGCTGCTGACCGTCAGATCCATGAGTTCGCGAAAGGCCGTGTCGGCCCGCACTTTTTCACAATTCTTGTTCAGCGCCTTGGACACCCGCAGTGAATGCAGTACGTTGATTTCCTGGCCATGAAAAATATTGATTCCCCGGCGGGAGAGTTTCAAGGTGTAGATGGAATCTTTTTTCAGTCGGGTGGTGATCAGCACGCTGATAATGCAGGTGATCATCAACGGCAAAATGATGTGATAATCATTGGTCAGCTCAAAAATAATTAAAATCGAGGTAATGGGGGCATGCATGGCGCCGGCTGCTACCGCTCCCATCCCCACCAGCGCGTATGCACCGGAAGTTGCCGTCAGAGACGGCAGCAGGCTGTGGACAACGGTGCCCACAAAACCGCCGAGATTGGCCCCCAGAAACAGCGACGGTGCAAAAATTCCTCCCGATCCGCCGGAACCGATGGTCAGAGAGGTGGCCACGAGTTTCAACACCACCAGAAAAAGTAAAAAATACCCAAGCAGTTCCCCGTTCAGCGCCAGGCTGATAGTGTCGTAACCGACCCCGAAAATATATGGATAAGCGATGCCAATGACTCCGATGAGCAGGCCCCCGATCGCGGGTTTTAAAAATGGCGGCAGGGGCAGGCGCTCGAAAAGATCTTCGGTTTTATAAAGCAGATTTATAAACCCCAGGGCCACGAAGGCCGACAGGACCCCCAGGATGACATAGGGAATCATTTCGAAAACACTGACCAGTTTATAGGACGGAATAATAAAAGCAGAAAAATCTCCCAGAAAATGGCGTGATACCACCGTGGCGGCAACCGATGAAACCACGATGGGGCTGAATTGAGAGATGCCGAAGTCGCTGAGGATAACCTCCATGGCAAACAGGGCCCCGGCAATCGGAGCGTTGAACGTGGCGGCAATCCCGGCGGCGGTCCCGCAGGCCACAAACGTTCGCAGGCGGGTGCCGGTGACTTTCATCAGCTGGCCCAGGGAGGAACCGATGGCCGAGCCGATCTGAACAATGGGTCCTTCACGGCCCACCGAACCGCCGGAACCGATGCTCACGGCCGAAGCGATGACCTTGGCGATCATCACCCGGGGGCGAATCGCGCCGCCACGCAGCACGATGGACTCCATGACTTCCGGCACCCCGTGGCCGCGCGCCTCACGGGCAAAGTTATAAACAATCGGCCCGACAATCAAACCGCCGGCCGCTGGTGCGAAAAGCTTGATATACCAGGGTAATGTCAGAACATAGTCCAGAGAATAGTGCCAGGATTGGAAAAAAACAGCTTCAAAAAAACGAATGCTAAAGCGAAACAAAATAGCGCCGAAGCCCCCCAGAACTCCGATCACAACAGCCACGACCACCATGAAGGTGTGCTCGGTCATTCGCAGGCGGCTCAATTCGTTTGCCAGAAAGTTCGGCCAGGAAAGAGCGAGTTGCCGCCGCCGGGCAAATTTGAGCATAGCAGATATCCCACATTCGAGTGAAGGTTTCAGAATATCTTTAAGCGGTTTTTGCTCGCGTCATGCCGCGATGCCGAGCAAAAGCACCCACCGGATGGCTATTTGTTGGGGGAAAATCTAAACCTCAACTTTTGTAACATTAAGGTACAGCCGGCTGTGCCTGCGAATTGGAAGGGTCGAAACCGCAATATATAAAAATTTCAAATAGATAAATTACGATAATACATTCTGTTAAAGATTGTCAAGCCAGACCTGCGGGCTGATTCTGGCCCCTGGCGGATTAGCAGAAGAGATGTATGCCCTGAGCCGTCTCGCTTTGAACTGGATGCCGGAAGGGCGGGGTGTGGCCATCTGCATCACCGTGGTCTTGATTTCAGCCTCGACGCCCAGTTTTTTTAGAGGTTGTTGCAAACTATTTGATTATGTACGAAAAAGCCCCTCCCGGTTAGAAGAGGGGCTGCTCCC
>JAOZSC010000050.1:4638-10637 GCA_029939875.1 Desulfobacterales bacterium | reverse complement strand
ACATAAATTAAGGTGACCGCCCATGGGGAAAATATTCCGACCAAGTACACGCGAAGCCAGCATCTTATCCAAAATCGAATCAACCAAGGAGCACTTTCGCCGACTGGCAATCAGCAAGGTCAGGGACTGCGCAGAACCCCTTGCCAGTGCCATTTCCATGAAACTGGTGGAAAACGGCCTGGTGGAAACAACGAGCAAGAATTCCCTGGAAGAGCAAATCACCAAATGCCTGGAAAAACTTACCCGGGCCGATGATTTTGACGTTGATTATCAAATTGCGCCCCTTCGCAACCTCGTTCCCCAACCGCATATCGTAAGCGTCTATGTGACCGCCTTTGTAATCGAGAAACTGATCCTTCACAAGGATGTGGTGGATATTTTCGGCTCCGATGAAGACATCTATCTGACCATCAATCAGCAAGTTAAAAAATTCCTGCCCGCATAATGCGCCATAGCTTTCATCCCCGGCTGATCAACGGTCCCTTCGAGGACCCCGGGCTTTTCATCCCTTTTCTTTTTCAAAACCGCGCGATTATTTTCGACCTGGGAGACACTGGCTGTCTGACGGCCCGGCAGCTTCTCAAAATCAGCCACGCCTTTGTCACCCATACCCACATGGACCATTTTATCGGTTTTGACCGCCTGCTGCGTCTTTTTCTGGGCCGGGACAAACACCTGACGCTTTTCGGTCCCCCAGGTTTTTTGCGCAATGTGCAGGGCAAGCTATCTGCTTATGCCTGGAACCTGGTCGACAATTTCAACTACCACCTCACCCTGCAAGCCATCGAGATTCATCAGCAACATACGCTTTCCGGTCGCTTCCTCTGCCAAGACGGGTTTAAACCGAACGCAGAGGCTGTCAGCCGGCCATTTGACGGCGTCGTGCATGCTGAACCGGGCTTTACCGTTTCGGCGGCCCTCCTTGATCACGGCATCCCGTGTTTGGGTTTTGCGTTCCAAGAAGACTTTCATGTCAATATTATCAAAGAGGGTCTAAAGCAGCTGGGGCTGGCACCGGGCCCCTGGCTGACACGCTTCAAACAGTCCTTGTACCGCCGCGACGAGCCGGATGAACAATTTGATGTTGTCAACAACGAGCACACACCGGTCGTCCGATTTCGGCTCGGAGAGCTGGCCGACAAAATCGCCCGGATCACGCCGGGGCAAAAAATCAGTTACATCACTGATGTGGTGTACAGCCCGACCAACGCCGAAAGGATTGTGGCGCTGGTCGAAAATTCCGATCAACTTTTTATTGAAGCCGTATTTCTAAACGCCCAGACAGATCTTGCCGCCCGAAAAAAACACCTGACCGCTTCCCAGGCCGGACGCATCGCCGCCATGGCCGGAGTTAAACAGTTTACTGTTTTTCATTTTTCCCCGAGATACACGGGTCAGGGGCACCTGCTAATGGAAGAGGCCACAACGGCCTATATGAAAAGAAAAAACGGTTCTTCTCCAATTTAGTTGGAGAAGAGGGTTCAAGGATTCCAGGGGCCAAGGGTTCGAGGGTTTTTATCCGCCTTATTGAGGCGGGTCACTTGAACCCCTGAATCCTTGACTCCTTGGACCCTCTGAAATAGAGCCCGTTAAATTGGCAACAACCCATTTATTTTGCCATACTTAACACAACTGATCGTGAACTGATTCTATTTTTTTATGCCGGCGCTCACCCCACCTGCACCTGGATCAGATATACCGGGCCGTCCTGGAGATTTTCGAGGCGCACAGCGTCTTTTTGCGTAAAAACCAACGACTCTCCCGGATTCAGCATACGAGTTTTTCCACCGCTGTGAACCCCGGTAACACCCTTTACCGCCAGCAGATGGGTGCAACCATGCCTGTCGAGCTCAAGGCTGAAATCCGAGCCAGGATAAATCACCAGCCGGCAAACAACGGCATCATTTTTTTGTTCCAGCAGTGTTTGACTGCCCCAGGGCAAATGAACGGTGCGATGCTGGTGGAATTCTTTTCTTCCCTTGGCTTTGAGGCGTGCGACAATGGATTTGACATCCCGGCTGTGATCCAGATCCGAAACAAAAACCGAGTCCGGTGTTTCCACCACCACCATGTTGTCAAGATGATTGGTGGCGATCAAACGGTCACGTCCCAGGATGAAGCAATTGCGGGTATTGTTGGTGATGATATCACCGTCAATGACATTGCGGTCGGCATCTTTGGGTAAAAAATCATACAGGGATTTCCACGACCCGATGTCGCTCCAACCGAAATCAGACGGCAGCACCACGCCCCGGGTGGTTTGCTCCATGATGGCATAATCAATGGAAATGTCCGGCAGCCGGTTGTAGCCCTCTGCCGGGATGGGGGATTGCGGGGCAAAAATGGCCTTCATCTGATCGAACAGCGAAGGCTGGTACACCTTAAATTCATCCAGCATCACCGAGGCTTTAAAGGCGAACATGCCGCTGTTCCAGAAAAAATTTCCGGCTTTAATGTATTTCCGGGCGGTGGCTTCGTCCGGTTTTTCGACAAAGCGTCTGATTCTCAAAGCGCCGTGGGCGACTTTTTCACCGCCTTCCACATACCCGTAACCGGTTTCCGGGTAATTGGCAGTAATGCCGAAGGTCACAATAAAACCTTCCTGGGCCAGCCCGATGGCATCCTGCAGCCGCTGGTGAAACCGCGTGATATCCCCGATGACATGATCGGCCGGAAAAACGCACAGCACGGCATCGTCGTCGCCGGCCAGGATGTTCAAAATGGCCAGTAAGATGGCCGGAGCAGTGTTACGGCCGCCGGGCTCGGTGATGATCTTGCCTGCGGGCGCCAATCCGATGCCTTCCAGATGGCGGGCTGTTTCATGAAAATGCTGCTCGCCGCATACGATTCTAACACACCGGGGGTCCAGCACGGGTGCCAGCCGTTTGATAGTGCTTTGCACCAGAGAATCATCACCGATGAACTTGACCAGCTGCTTGGGATAAAGCTGACGGGAGACCGGCCACAGCCGTGTGCCCGTACCTCCCGCCAGCAGGATGGCATAGACATTGTTTTTGGCTTTATCCATACATGGCCCTGCCTTTTCTGCCGTTGCGGCCGTTACCGTTGGCCGCGGCGGTCGCGCTCACCGTTGCGCAGCGCGTTTCCACTGCCCGGTAGCCTAGAAAATCGTTGATTTCACGGGTCAGCAGACCGCTGGCCTTTAATTTGAACGCATCCGGCAATGAAATCAGACAGTCCGTGTTATCCGTGCTGCGCAGGTGAATGAATGCCGGGCAGGTGCCGGGATGCCGTTGAAGAATATCGCGCAGCCGGGTCAGTGTTTCCCGGTCCGTGCGAGTGATTTCCAGGTTGAAATGTACACTGGCCGCCCAGGTTTCCTCGGCCTTTTCCACCGGTATAAGCTCGTCTGCCAGAATTTTAACCGACTGTTCATCTTTCTGAAGATGTCCCTGCACCAGAATGGGGACATCTTCCACCAGCAAATCCCGAGTGACGGCAAAAACCCGCGCAAAAACGACGACTTCCACTGAACCATGCCGGTCTTCAATGGTCACGAAGCCCATCTGGTCTCCTTTGCGGGTTTTGATGATCTTGACATTTTGCACCAGGCCTCCGATGCGCACCGCGCCACCGTCGGCCAGTTCTTTGATGGAAATTGCATTGGCATTGGTAAACTTGTCCAGGATGGCTTCATAACGGGTCAGGGGATGACCGGACAGGTAAAACCCGAGGGCTTCCTTTTCAAAACTCAGATACTGCTTCGCATCCCATTCATCAATTTGCGGCAACTCCGGCAAATTGATGCTGGGCCGGCTGTCGCCCATGTCAAACAGGCCCATCTGGGGATCGTTGCGTTCGCGCTGGACCCGCTGGCCATAATCAAGAGCGCTTTCCAGGGCCGCCATCATCCGGGAGCGTTTTTCCCCGGTACAGTCAAATGCACCGCATTTGATCAGGCTTTCAATCACTCGCTTGTTAACTTTTTTCAGATCCACCCGCTCGCAGAAGTCAAACAGAGAGACAAAGCGCTGATCGCCCAGGGCTTCGACGATGGCCTCTATCGCGCTTTCACCGACATTTTTAACCGCCACCAGTCCAAAGCAAATTTTGGAACCTGACACGGTAAATTCCTGTTCGCCACTATTGATATCCGGAGGCAAAATTGCAATATCGTGATGCCTGCATTCGGCGATAAACTTTACCACCCCGTCGGTGGAATGCATTTCACTGGTCAGCAACGAAGCCATGAACTCCAGTGGAAAATGCGCCTTGAGATAAGCGGTTTGGTAAGCAATCAGCGCATAGGCGGCACTGTGGGATTTGTTGAAACCGTATCCGCCGAATTTTTCAATCAGGTCGAAAATCTGGGTGGCCTTGTCCACCGGGATTTGATTTTCCGTGGCCCCCTGCACAAAACGTTCACGGTGCCGGGTCATGATCTCCGTTATCTTTTTACCCATGGCCTTGCGCAGGTCATCGGCCTCGGCCATGGAATAACTGGCCAAGGCACCGGCAATTTTCATGACCTGCTCCTGATAGACAATCACTCCGTACGTCTCTTTTAAAATCGTTTCCAGCTCAGGTACCAGGTACTTTACAGCTTTTTTGCCGTGTTTGCGGGCGACATAATCGTCTATCATGCCGCTTTCCATCGGACCGGGCCGGTATAGCGCCACCAGCGCGATGACATCATCAAAAGACTCGGGCTTCAAGCGCACCAGCAAATCCTTCATGCCCGAGCTTTCCAGCTGAAACACACCGGTGGTATCTCCGGCGGCCAGAAGACGGTAGGTGGCGGAATCAGCCAGGTCAATGTTTTCCAGGTCCGGCGGCTGTTTGTCCTGTCGGGCTATCAACGTCAGGGTTTTGGCGATTACGGTCAGGTTGCGCAGGCCGAGAAAATCGAATTTTACCAGGCCGATCTTTTCGACAATTTTCATGTCGAACTGAGTGACCACCTCCCCCTTTTTACCCCGGTACAGGGGAAGATAGTCCACCAGGGGACGATCGGAGATGACCACGCCCGCGGCATGGGTGGAGGCATGCCGCGGAAGGCCTTCCAGCACCCGGCAGATCTGTATCAGTTCGGCCACCTGGGGATCTGTTTCGACCAGTTCCGCCAGGTGGTGCTCCTGTTTCAGGGCAGCATCCAGACTGATGTTGAGCACATCGGGCACCATCTTTGCAATCGCGTCCACCTCCCGCAGGGGGATGTCCAGGGCGCGGCCCACATCACGGATAACCGCTCGGGTCTTGAGTTTTCCGAAAGTGATGATCTGGGCCACATAATCACCGCCACCGTACTTTTGGGCCACATATTTGTAAATATCCTCCCGGCCTTCAATGCAAAAATCCACATCGATATCCGGCATGCTTTTTCGGGCCGGGTTGAGAAAACGCTCAAAGATCAGACCGTGGACAATAGGGTCCAGATCGGTAATTCCCAGGCTGTAAGCCACCAGGCTGCCGGCAGCGGACCCCCGGCCCGGTCCCACAGGCACTCCTTTGCGTTTGGCGTAACGAATGAAATCAGCGACAATCAGAAAATATCCCGCAAAACCCATCTTCTTGATGACCCCGATTTCATAATCCAGGCGCTGATTGTAAAGGGCCTCGTCGAGGTCGGCATTGTTCTTTTTCAACCGCTGCAGGATCCGTTGGAATCCCGCACGCGCGTCTTTTTCAAACAATTCATCGGCACTTTGATCGGCACCGGTGTCAAAGCGTGGAAAATGATAGGTCTGAAAATCAAACTCCAGGTGGCAGCGTGCGGCGATGTCCACCGTATTGCTGAGCGCTTCCGGGTAAGCCTTAAAAAAAGAGTGCATCTCGGCTTTGGATTTAAAATAAAGCTGGTCGGTACTGAATTTAAGCCGTTGGGAGTCGTGAACGGTTTTACCGGTCTGGATGCACAGCAGGACATCGTGGGCGCGCACGTCCTGTTGGTCCAGATAATGGCAATCATTGCTGGCCACCAGCGGAATCGACAGCCGGCTGCTCATGTCCACCAAGGCCTCATTAACCCGCTGCTGGAT
>JAOZSC010000050.1:0-4628 GCA_029939875.1 Desulfobacterales bacterium | reverse complement strand
TTCGATGCCGTTGTTCTGGATCTCCAGGTAAAAATTATTTTCCCCGAATATCTCCAGATACTCCTGCGCTGCAGCATCGGCAAGATCCATGCGCCCGGCCTGGATACGTCGGGGAATCTCGCCATGCAGACATGCGCTCAGGGCAATCAGCCCTTCGCTGTGCTCCCTGAGAATCTGTTTATCAATACGGGGCTTGTAGTAAAAACCCTCCAGTTGGGCGACAGTGGCCAGTTTGCACAGGTTCCGGTAGCCCTGCTGATCTTCTGCCAGCAGGATCAAATGGAAAAGTTCTCTATTGTCCTGGGGAGTTTTGTCAAACCGGCTGCGGGGAGCGACGTAAATTTCGACACCGACAATAGGCTTGATATCGAATTTGGTTGCTTTTTCGTAAAACTCCACAGCCCCAAACATGGTGCCGTGATCGGTGATCGCCACCGCATGCATGTCGAATTCCGACGCCCGCTGCAACATATTGTCGATCCGGATGGCCCCATCGAGCAGGCTGTACTGGGTGTGAACGTGAAGATGGACGAAGTCGGGTACGGAATTTTGGTTCATCGGGTGATATACCCTTTTTGTTGGGATCAACAGCCAAGCGCAAAGCGCAAAGCGTTTAAAAACCGACGTAAATTTGGCGGTTCAGGGTGTTTTCCGTCCTGCAAAAAAAACGCGGAATTTCGTATCTTTTTTTTTATTGTTATCGTGCCCAGCAAGAAATGAACATAAAATTCTTCACGCTATGCCCTATGCGATCTGCCCTCTGCACTTTGCGCTCCGCGCTTGGCAACTATTCGAGACGATAGTTAGGCGCCTCCTTAGTAATAATAACATCATGCACGTGGCTTTCGCGCATGCCGGCGGCGCTGATTTTCAAAAAACGCGCTTTTTCTCTCAACTCGTCCAGGGTGCGGCAACCGCAGTATCCCATCCCGGCTTTCAAACCGCCGATGAGCTGAAAGAGATTGGCTGAAAGGGTGCCCCGGTAAGGCACACGCCCGACAATACCCTCAGGCACAAGCTTGTCATCTTCGGTTTGCTCGCTCTGGTAATAGCGGTCCTTGCTGCCTTTTTTCATGGCCTCAATCGAGCCCATACCACGGTATACCTTGTAGCTGCGGCCTTGATAAAAGACCACTTCCCCCGGGCTCTCCTCGGTTCCGGCTAATAGTCCCCCAACCATGATGCAATGGGCACCCGCCCCGATGGCCTTGGTGATATCGCCGGAAAACCGGATTCCACCGTCGGCAATTAAAGGGATACCTGTTTTAGCTGCAACCGAGCGACAGTTCATGATGGCACTCACCTGGGGCACACCGATGCCGGCGACAACCCGGGTGGTGCAGATGGAACCGCCGCCGATGCCGATTTTCACACCGTCCACCCCCGCCTCGACGAGGTCCTCGGCGCCCTTGGCGGTGCCCACATTGCCTGCAATCAGTTCGAACTCGCTGAAAGTGGCCTTCAAGGCTTTGACGGCATCAATGACATTTTTGGAATGACCGTGGGAAGTGTCAATCAAGAGGACGTCGGCTCCGGCATCCAGCAGTGCCTGGGCTCGTTCCATCATGTCCGGGCCCACCCCCACAGCGGCCCCCGCCCGCAGTCGCCCCATGCTGTCTTTGCAAGCATTGGGATATTTCTTGATCTTTTCAATGTCCTTGATGGTGATCAAGCCTGTCAGACGACCGTTTCGGTCAACCACCAGCAGCTTTTCAATGCGATGTTGATGCAACAGCTTCTTTGATTCCTCCAGCCCGATGCCCTCGGGAACGGTAATCAGGTTATCCCGGGTCATGACTTCTGAAATTGTTTTATCCAAATCGGTTTCAAACCGCAAATCCCGGTTGGTCACGATCCCGACCAGCTGGTCTGCCTCGGTCACCGGTACGCCGGAAATGCGGTATTGGTGCATGAGCTCAAGGATTTCGCCAACCTTGCGGTCCGGATGGATGGTCACCGGATCCACGATCATTCCGCTTTCGGATTTTTTTACCTTGTCCACCTCCAAGGCCTCGCTCTTAATGCTCATATTGCGGTGGATAAACCCCATACCGCCCTCCCTGGCCATGGTAATGGCGGCCTCGGCCTCGGTGACGGTGTCCATGGCCGCACTGATGATGGGGATATTAAGGGTAATATTGCGGGTCAAGCTGGTACTGATATTTACGGCTTTGGGCAAGACATCAGAATAGTGGGGAATCAGCAAGACATCGTCAAAGGAATAGGCTTCTTCAGGCGGTATTTTAGGCATAAACATCCTCCATGAACTTATCGGCAAAAACCCCGGCGTCAAAGGGGCGGGATTTCTCCCATGCCTTTTTCGGCCTTTTGTGCGACCCTCTTCAGGGTACGGTGGCCGGTTTCTGGGTTTTAGGCGCCTCTGGCCACGGCGTCTGAAGCGTCTGGCATCGAATAGCAAATGACAGCCACTTTGGCAATCTTTAATTGTGACCTTGACATCCGGTGGGAAGCCATAGTAAAGAATCCGGGCTCTTTGCGGCTGCCGCCCTGTGACAAAAGGCCGCCGCCAACCGGATTTTTTCAATGATTAACAGCGGGCTGATAGGATGCTGATCGAAATAAATCCCAAAACTCCCCAGCAACGTCTCATCCGCAGGATTGCTGAAATTCTTAGCCACAACGGAGTGGTGGTCTATCCCACCGACACCTATTTCGGCATTGGCTGCGACATCATGAACAAAAAGGCCATTGAGCGCATCTACCGGTTAAAACAGCGGGATAAAAGCAAGCCCTTCAGTTTTATCTGTTCCGGGCTCAAAAACATCAGCCATTACGCCAAAGTCTCCAACTATGCCTATAAGACCATGCGCCGCCTGCTGCCGGGTCCCTACACCTTCATTCTGGAAGGTGCGCGGATGGTCCCTAAAATCATGCTGACGAAACGCAAAACAGCCGGAATCCGGGTGCCGGACAATGCGATCTGCCTGGCACTGGTCAACGAACTGGGAAATCCCATTATCACCACCAGCGCCTCAAAGCCGGACGGCAGTATTTTTCATGACGCCTCGTTGATCCATGATTATTTCGGCCCCCGTATCGATGCCGTTATTGAAGGCGGCGTGGTACCCGGGCAACCGTCCAGCGTCATTTCACTGATCGATGACCGTCCAGAGATAATCCGCAAGGGCATGGGAGATGTAAGTCTTTTTGAGTGACCAGTGAGGATCCGAAGCAGGCAAAAAAGGCCCCTGATCTGCAGCACAGCAAAGTGCCGCCGGACAGAGGCCTGTAGCAATCCCCCTGGACGGAACCGGGCTAGCCTTCAATTTTGGGTGAAGACCGGCTGGCCGCGCGGGGCAAATGGGGTTATTCCTCGTTTAATTTCTCCTGCAGGTTTTCCCGTAAAATTTCACCGAAGCTCGAGGTCGCCGGACCGATATTGTTGACATAGTCGCTGAGCATATTCTGCTCGTCATCCATCTCAAGACGCTTGATGGACAAACCGATCCGCCTTTCATCGCTGTTGATGTTCATTACTTTGGCGGTGATCACGTCACCGATATTATATTTTCCGACCGGCGTTTTTATTTTCTCCTTGCTGATTTCCGATACATGCACCAGTCCTTCGATGCCTTCTTCAAGCTCAACGAAAATCCCGAAATCCGTCAGGTTGGTTATCGTGCCGGTGATCTCCTTGCCGACCTCGTAACGCTCGGCTACACTTTTCCAGGGATCTTGCTGCAGCTGTTTAATTCCTAAAGAAAAGCGTTCATTCTCCTTTTCGAGATCCAGTACAATGGCCTGCACCACCTCGCCTTTTTTATACAGTTCCGACGGATGCTTGATGCGTTTGATCCATGAAATGTCAGAAATGTGCACCAGCCCGTCGATGCCTTCATCGATGCCGATAAAAATACCAAAATCCGTAATATTTTTTATTTTTCCCTCAATGGTGGTGCCGACCGGATATTTTTCACTGATTACATCCCAGGGGTTGGGAACCACCTGTTTCATTCCCAGCGATATTCTCCGGTTTTCCGGCTTGATGTCAAGCACCACGGCTTGGATTTCCTCACTCACAGAAACCACTTTTGAGGGATGCCGAATCTTGCGGGTCCAAGACATCTCGGATACGTGGATCAGTCCCTCGATGCCCTCCTCCAGTTCGACGAAAGCCCCGTAATCGGTCAGACTGACGACCACTCCGTTGACCCGGGAGCCCACCGGATATTTTTCCGCGGCCACCGACCACGGATCCGGGGCCAGCTGCTTCATACCCAGAGAGACACGCTCTTTTTCCAGATCGAAGCTCAAAATTTTTACGGTAATCGGGTCAGCGATGGAAAAAAGCTCGGACGGGTGTTTGACCCGGCCCCAGGAAATGTCAGTAATATGCAACAGACCGTCCACCCCGCCCAAGTCGATGAAAACACCGTAGTCGGTAATATTTTTCACAATGCCTTCGACAACCTGTCCTTCATGAATGGATGCCAGGGTGGCCGCCCGTTTTTCTTCTCGATCTTTTTCAAGTATGGCCCGGCGGGATAAAACAATGTTGCTGCGTTTACGGTTGTATTTTAAAATTTTAAAATCAAACGTCTTGCCGACCAGGTCATCGAGATTGCGAATCGGCCGCAAGTCAGCCTGGGAACCGGGCAAAAAGGCCT
>JAOZSC010000461.1 GCA_029939875.1 Desulfobacterales bacterium | reverse complement strand
AATACTTTTTAGGTGCCTGCGGGGTCTTTCTGGCCTACCTGGGAATCCAGTACCTAATCGTACCGGATCTTTTTACCGGATTTATTAAAAACGCCTTGACCGTGGTGGGAGAAAGCGGTGGCGTGGTACCGTCAACCTATAAGCTGATCGGTGATCTCGCCGGGACGGTTGCGAAAATCAGCGGGACAACGGTACCGCGGATCGTGCCGTTTGCGATCGCCGCCATGCTGGCCGCCGGCATCCTGTACCTGACGTATCGGGCCTGGGTTCAGCTGAAACATCGTCCGCTGCCGGACCGGCAGATGCTGACCGTGTTTCTGGTTTGTCTGGCCTACGCCCTGATTCATCCGCGCTTTAAAGATTATATGTATCTGCTGCTGCTGGTGCCAGCCTACTACATTATAAAAAACATCCGCCACACGAAAGCCGCACCGTTTCTTTTTGTCCTTTTCATCCTCTCCGGCCCGCGCCTGCTGCTGCCGGTCGCCGCGTCCGTGATGTCGCTTGTCTGGGCCTACTACCCGCTGATTGTCGCCTATTGCGTCTGGGGCCTTTACCTGTATGAAATCGCCGCTTCCCGGGAGCACCCTGTAGAGTCAAAAGCCTCCAGACGTAAATGACGCATCATATGTTCCAGGAAATCAACGTGATGTCAAATATAACGGTTAAGGCAGGGTCTTTCACCTGGAATATCAGGGAAAAACCGGGTTTATCCTAAAAAAACGGGCCTATCCCGCAAATAAAAGGAGGAAAAATGCCAAAAGAAAAATTTGATGCAATAATTATTGGTTCGGGTATTGGTGGTTTGTCATGTGCTGCTTCACTGGCAATGTGTAATTATAAAGTGCTTGTATTGGAAAAAAATCCTACCTTATGAGATTCAATGAGTACCTTTACCGAACCTGAAACCGGCAACTGGAGCTGGTCACCTGGAGTACAATGGGTATGTGATTATTCAGAAACCAGCGTTGACTATATGCTCTTACAGGCTATTACAGACGGAAATGCTTCCTTCTCTCCGCCATTTTTAAACAAAGAACACAGGGACACTCACTATCATACAGCCGAGATTCATCATGAAACCAGATATGAGTATTTCGAAAAATATGAAGGAAAGCAAAGCAGTGATAAATATAAACGAATAACAGAACAGATTACCCGGTTTTATCTGAACCACCTGGATGAAAGGTTTCCTGGAATTATAGAGTATGTCAGGTATTCCAAATTGATTACCCCATTAGATGTCAAGAACTTTACTCACCATAACAAAGGCTCAGTGTTTGGACTTGATATATTAAAAGCGGATAATCCGGAATTATCACCCAAGTCAGGAATTAAAAATCTGTTTTTTACCGGTGAAGATATTTTCTCTCACGGGTTAACGCCCCTTAACGGAGTTTTAACTGCCAGCGTCGTTACAGGAAAAAACCTGATAAAAAGGTTCAGGAAAATAGGGGACGGGTATTGATATATTGGTAGAGGTTATGCCATCATTTTGAGTTTATTTTCTTTTACGATTTTTTCGCCCCTCTTTACTGATTGGCTGGCTGTCATGGGGCAGCTGGCACTATGGTTTTTCTCCCACGCTGTCTATCGCAATCCTCTATTTTCATCGGTGGATCCCAGTCATGTCAGGAAGATCTGAGCCGCAGCATGTAATCGCGCAACCCGGCATACAATTTACTGCCGACATCCGGGTGTTGTTCTATTAATCAGAAATTTTTAAAGTCTTTCAAAATGGCTGCGAATGTATTATACGAGAGTAGAACTTTGGGACAGTATGCCTAAAAGCCCAATCGGAAAAATTTTGCGCAAACAGTTGCGCAAGCACACCTGAAAGGAGGAACGGCCCATGAGCTACTGGTTTGAAGATCCAACTCTTAAGGCGCTGGTTCCATTAGCCCTGTCGTCATCCATACGGGGCCTGACCACCGTCTTTGGAACCCCCAAAATTTATGCCGGGTTTAACGTTATTCCACAGGGTCCGGTTATCGGACCGTCTACCATGGATTCGCTGGCCAGCCGCTGCGCCAGAAAACGCGCTTTTGTCATCACCGACGCGTTCAACGAATCAAATGCGAAACAGGTGGCGAATTTTCTGAAATCCGGAGGATTTGAAACTCAAATCTGGGCCCAAACCCTTCCGGAAGCGCCCATGGAAAACGTCACGCAGTGTGCGGAGGTACTCAAGCAATTTGAACCGGACCTGATCACGGCAGTAGGCGGCGGTTCGGTGATGGACCTGTCCAAGGGGGCCTGGATCTTGTATGAGCGGCCCGATTTGACGGATCTCGGCATGGTGTCCCCGCTTGACAGTCTCAATTTGCGCCAGAAAGCCATGCTGGCCGCGGTGCCCACCACCGCGGGCACCGGCTCCGAGTGCACCGGGGCGGCCGTGTTCCACGATGACGCCGCCAACCGTAAAATTCCCATCGCCCACGACGAACTGGTGCCGGATGTGGCCATCCTGTCACCGGAGTTTACCCTGTCCATGCCCCCGAAGTTGACAGCTGGCACCGGGGTGGATGTCCTGGCCCATGCCATGGATGCTGCCATCGCCCCCTCGGGCAATGACTACACCGATCCGCTGGCATTGAGAGCCACTGAAATGGTTTTCAAGTGGCTGCCCAAGGCTTATAAAAACGGCCAGGACCGTGAGGCCCGCTTTCGGATGATGATGGCCGCCAATATCGCCGGCATCGCTTTCGGCATGAGCGGCTGCCATATCACGCACAGTCTGGGCCATTCCCTGGGAGCGGTGTTTCATATGCATCACGGCCTGTGCGTCGGCTTTTTTATTCCCCATTCCATGCA
>JAOZSC010000049.1 GCA_029939875.1 Desulfobacterales bacterium | reverse complement strand
GGGTGTGGTTCTAACCCCCGAAGATGTGATCGGGTTCTGTGACGGACAACTGGCGCGTTATAAATGGCCCCGGCAGGTCATTTTTACAGATGATTTTCCTCGCACCGCTCTTGGGAAAATGCGCAAAACAGAATTGAAACACCAGTATATGGAAAAGCATAAAAACAATTCATCATTGCGGGGCAACGCTGCTCTCGGCGATCAGATGGGCTCTGGCAGCCGATTTTAAAATCGGATGGACATACAGGTCAACCCCCCATCCATCTTGCGCACCTCGCTGGTGTCCAGTTCGATAATCTCCATTTTCAGTGCGTCAAGTTTTTTTCGCGTGTCGGGATAGCCCCGGGGGATTAAAAGATGATCATTAACAAACAGGGTGTTGGCTGCATAGGATTCGCTCCTGTCCACGACGATGGTGTCATATCCCTTTAGCTGTTCATGTCCGTCAAAACTCTGTGTGACCAGCAGTGTGTTTTTCCCGACATAGTTGACGCTGGATTTGAAGTGCAGTCCGGCACCTACCGCGATTGTGGCCCAGGTATAGCCGTAGCCTCCTAAAATTCGGCCAAGCTGGTCGGCACCCTCCTGATTGGTTCGTTCGGACACCCCAATAAAAAAATGCTTGCCCACCTGGAGAACATCACCGCCGTCGACAGTTCCGGGATGCCGAATTTTTTCAGTTTTACAGTATTGGGCCAGGACGGGGGCAATGGTTTTTTCTTCGCCTTTGCGGGCGTCGGCCCCGGGATTGGTGATGACCGCCACATCTGCTGTAACCACGGCTGTATCTTCGACAAAATAGGCATCGGGGTGATCCGGCAGCGCATCGAGTAAAATCACTTCAAGGCCGATAGATCTCAGGACGCTTATATAGGCTTCATGCTGTTTGACGAGAATCTTGTAGTTGGGAGAATCATCGTTTGCGGCAGTGGTGAGGCCCTGTGCAAAATTTTTCCCCGGTTTGCGGACAATGGCGCGGGTAAATATCATTTGGTTCTTTTTTCCTTGCCGAGTGGTTTTGCCCCCCATTGGGCGAAAACACGCACCAGATGCATCAGCGTTTGAAAAGGTGGGATGCATCGGCGCTTACGCTTAAAATGTGAAGTTGTTTTTGCGCGATCCCTGGACTTGTTATCAACCCAGCCCCTGGGCGATTTTGGCTGGCCGGCCCTCAGTTTTGGGCCAGTTGCGCACAATTTGCAATATCTCACGGACATAGGCGCATTCACATTGGGCAGCACAGGGTTGGAGAACGTCATCATGCAGGCAATAGCCGGGGCAGGACTCGGAGCCGGTCAAACGGTCTGCGAAAACTGGTCCACTATACAGGTCTCTGAAATTTTCGGCGGCAATCGCAATGGTGGACTGGCAGGTCAGGTGATTGAAGAGAAAATAGCCCAGCTTCAGATCCTCAAAGTTTACCTGGTAGCCGATCAGTTCCAGGCTGGTGTCCTGCAGGAACTCCTCACGGGAGCGCCAGGAAAACGCGCAGCAGGTACATTTTTTAAATACGTCCATGGGTGATTTCATCTGGCTGTGCCGGTTCTTTCGGTGTAATCTGAGCTATAAATTATTATACTACCATAAAATCCTGGCACCATCAAGGCCTGGTTCCGCGCTGCTCCCTCAGACAGCGACACGCGGCAGGTTTGAAATCAGTCAGTGGCTGTTGCTATTTTTTTCGAATTCCAGAATCGTTGAGCGCTCCGGGCTTGTCAGCATGAGTCGGGACGCTTGCCGATACATCTCCGAGGTCTTCATCAGGACCTGCATGTACTGCCGTTCCTGCTGCATCAGGTCCGGCGGGCCAGCCATGCGGGTCATGATAAAAGCTTTGTTCCAGACAAAGTTGTTTTCACCGTCGAGCTTAAAACCGCCGGAATACCGGTTGATGGAAGCCGACCCGCTCACGCGGTTGTTATCGCTGACAGTAAATGTCACCTGTGAGTTTACAACCAGCGGTATTGACTTGTTATCCAGGGTCATTTTTACCAGGCGCCATTCGATTGTGCTGATTTGACCAAGACGGTTGGATTTTATCCGTACGCCGTCCTTTTGATTGTCGGATCCAGCCGATTGTATCCCGGCACATGCAAATAACAAACTGCACATCAGCAGGGTTGCGACTACATGGTATCTATCCATTTTGTTTGCGTGCTCCTTTTATAACTCTTAACCCGGGTAAACCGGAAAAATTGCCACAAAGGCCCAAAGACACAAAGCAAAACTATTTGCTGTAATTTATCTTTGTGTTTTGGTGTCTTGGTGGCGAAAATGTTTTGCCATAAAATGCAAAGAAATAACTATTAAGAATTTAATGTTGAGAGAGCCTTAAATCCTGCCTTTCAAATAACGCTGTCTCTCAGGTTCCGGAAATTTTTCGATGGCATATCGCAGCATGGTTCGCGGCATGGTTTGGTAATGGGCTTTTAAAAAGGCTTTTTCGGTTTTAAGGTGGCGTTTGCCGATTTCGCGCAGCATCCATCCCACCGCCTTGTGGATTAAATCCTCCTGGTCTGTCAGCAGCGTTTTGGAAATGGTAAGGGTTTCGGCAAAATCGTTGTGTTTGGTATAGTGAAAGGTGGACAGAATCGCTATTCTGCGCTCCCACAAATCGTTTGAGCGCGCCAGCCGACGCAGCGGTGCCCGACTTTTTTTCCGCAGGTAGGCCCCGATGACATGCTCTGCGGAACAGTCGAACAGGTCCCAGTTGTTGACAAAGGCGGTGTTTTTTAAATACGCATGGTAAATATTTTTTTTCATGGCGGCATCGCCGGAGGCGAACTTGCGTACCATCAGCAGGAGCGCAAGCATCCGTTCTTCGTGGATAGAAGATTTCAGCAGGCGGGTGATTTCCGGCAGGGGCCGTTGAAAATATTCGGCTACCAGCTTTCTGAGCACCGGCACCCGGACGCCGATAAAAATGTCCCCCTCACCGTATTGCCCCGGGCCGGTTTTAAAAAATCGCCGGCTGACGGCAGCATATTGCGGGTTGGCGAGGGCTTTGAGTCGTTTCTGGATATTCTCTATTGCCATATGGCCTCGGCTGAGTTCTCACTGTTTCGGGTTACTGTTTTGCCATGACCTGAACAAACGCATTGGTTTCTTTTTGGTGACTTGGTGCATAGCGGCGAAGTTTACCGTATAGATGAATTGCGACCATTATGATCCCTCTGGATACAAGGTTTATGATTTTTATACAAAGCCGAAAATATTAAAAGAATACGTCAATGACCCGCCCGTCGGTCAACTGGCAGATTCCAGATCCTCCGCCGGAAAGCCCGATGATGGTGTCAGAAAGCCGGAGCCGACATTTCATGAAATCACCCCTGTCGCCGACGAGCACAGCCTCCGCGTTTCCCCTGATCCCATCAACGGCCTCAAAATTTAAGGCTGCGGCCCCGGCGGTAGCCCCCGTGGTGGATGCCGGATCTCCTGGTTTGGTCAGCTTGCCCTCAAAGCGTTCCCCACCCGGCAGCACAGTTTGTAAAATGGCCTTTCCGACCCGGGTGTCCGTATAGGTGATCTCGATTCTTCTCGCATCCCGCCGGATAACCCCTTTCATGGCGCCGGAGCATCCTGCCAGGACAACCAGAAGCATCGCCGTTGATAACACCATACTTAGTTTCATTTTTATTCCTCCGCTGTCATAACTATTTATGAAGGCCGGGCAGCGGTACAATGCCCACCACATTTGGAATCGGTGAGGAAAACAGCGCCTTGCTGTTTTGCCGGATATCCAGCTGGTAGGCGCCGGCGAATTCATATTCGTGCGGGGCGCTTTTTATATATAGCTGCGCCTGGGGTCCACCTTCGGTATACATGGCCCGGGAAATACCAAGTGGCAGCGCCGTGAGGATATCGATCAGATCGTGGGTGCTAAACGGCGATCCGCAATGGATAAACAAAACCCGGTCCTGATGATCCATGGCGATGGCCGCCGTGCTCCACTTGCCGGTCTGCTGGCGCCAGACGTTTTCACCGGTGCATGAAATCATGCGAATACTCTGGACCAGGGTGCCGTATTTACGCCTCCATATTTTGAAATCATCGCACTGGCGGTCGATAATTTTTACCGGCGGAATTTCAGTATCCAACCGGTCAAAGGCCAGGATGGTCATATCTCTGGATAGTCTTGGATTGTTAACGTGGCCCCGGGTGCGCATCAGGGAGACACTGGCTTTATAATCGACCTGATACATGCTGGCATTAATAGCGGCCGTAAGGCCGTAACGACGGCACCAGTCCCTTGCAGTCAGGGCGCGGCCGTTTTTAAAGGCCGAAGCGTTGAGCAATCGCAATTTGTAGCGCTGCGGGTCAATTCTCAAGATCCGGATTTTGGAATCCCCGATTTCGGAAGGCTGCGGCGAACGGAAAACACCCAGTTCGAGGCCGACGGACAGGCGCTGCCACTGTCCATTGGAACCGACAGTTTTCGTTGGATTCTGCTCCTGTTGACCGGCACCGGCAACGGCTGGTATCATGGCAACCAGAAGATAAAATAGGATGGGTTTCAGTAGATATTTCATGTTTGCTGAAATTTAGCGGTGAGTTTTTTTATGTGTTATCGTATTTGCGAACAAGTCTGGCGTCTTTGACAGTTTGCGTTTGTTGCGCCTGAGCCCAGTACGTTTACCTTATATAAAACAACTGGTCGGCGCTTGTAAAGGGGCAAGAAAGTTTATCCTTTTACCACGTTGCAGCTCAGGCAACCGATGCAATGGCCTGTTTGTCCAAATGGACAGTGACGCGCCATTGGTTCCAGGGTATTCTGGTTTTTTGAGAGCTTACGGCTTGCGATGAAACAGGTTTTGGGGTAAAAGCCGAACCTGATCCGCATACAAAAAAAGAAAGGTCGTTTACCATGCACGATGAAACACAAGAACAGATTCAGACGCCAACAGGAAAACAGGAGCTGCCGGACATCCTTAATGAAAAAATCGGCGTGCTGACGCGGCGTGAAGTTGAAGCACGCATTCTGGCACCCATGCTGGATGCCCTGGGCCGGCAATTCGGGCGCGACCAGGTACTGGCGGTGATGCGCCGCACCGTCATCGAGATTGCCGAAAAGCAGGGGGCCGAGTTGGCCGCCCTCATGGGGGGTAATTCCTTTGAGAAATTTAGGCAGTCCCTGCAGTTTTGGACCATGGACAACGCCCTGGAAATCGAAGTGCTCGAACAAAGCGATGATGTTCTGTCCTTTAACGTGACACGCTGCCGTTATGCAGAGCTTTACGAGAAACTGGGAATTCGTGAGTTTGGCACGACCCTGTCATGTGCCCGGGATTTTTCACTGATCCGGGGATTTAACCCGGATGTGTCGCTGGAAAGGTCCCAGACCATCATGGAAGGCGCTGCCTGCTGTGATTTTCGCTACCGAATGAAGCCCTAAGATGAAACGGGTGTCGCTATTCATCTCCAGCAACACGTCGTATATTAAGAATTTTTTTGGAAAGACAGCGTCCGGCCATCTTTTAGATTCACCAGCCCTTCTTCACAGATTCGCAGGTATGGAATCGCCGCCCCGGTGAGGGTAATTAAGGTCAGCAGGGGATTGGGAAAGGCAACTCCCAGGCCGGCAGCGGTTTTTTTGATCGCCTCAAGGCTGCCGGCGATGGTTTCAACCGGTAGATCAGACATGATCCCGAAAACCGGCAGCGCCAATTCGGCCAGGATTTTTTCGTTTTCGCAAACTACGGCGCCACCCTGCAGCGCGCGGATGCGGTTGACGGCAGCCGCCATGTCGGTGTCATCGACACCGACCACAATGATATCCGATGTATCCCAGGCGGCACTGCAGGCCATGGCGCCGGATTTTATGCCGAAGCCCTTGATCAGACCGGCCTGTATTTTGCCGGGTTGGTGGGTGCGGTCAATGGCGGCGACCTTGACAATATCCTGATCCGCATCGATTTTAAGCTGTCCATCAGTCACGGGCCATTGCATGTCCAGCGGGGCGGTCACCAGGTCGGTGACCATGTCGATGACCCGCACGTCAACCCGATGGGGCACAGGATTAGCGCGGATGATAAAATCTGCAGGCGCCATGTCCCGGGGCAGTTTAACGCTGTTCATATTTTCGGCGCTAAATACGTGCCCGCGGGGCGGTACCTCAAGCTGACGGTTGCGGGCCACCACCCGGCCGTTGCTGATGACCACCCGGGCGTCGATGGTTCGGATATCGGGAATAATGACCAGGTCGGCATAACGTCCGGGGGCAATTCCTCCGATCAACCCGTCCAGGGAAAAATGTTCGGCCACGTTCAAGGTGGCCATCTGAACGGCGGCCACGGGATCAAACCCGTAATCAATCGCCTTTTGAAGCACATATTCCATGTAGCCTTTTTCCAGCAGATCCCCGGGCTCCACCCCATCGGTGGACAGGATCAGGCGTCGCAGATCAATGCCGGTTTCCCTGATTTTGGCAATTTCTTCCAGGTCCCGGCGGATGCTGCCTTCGCGAACCATGATGTGCAGCCCCAGCCGCAGCCGTTCCAGTACCTGGCTGGCCGTGATCGGTTCATGACAGGAAGAAATTCCGGCGGCAACGTAGGCGGCCAGTTTTTTGTCGCGTGCGCCGGCAGAATGTCCCTCAAGGGTTTTGCCGGACGCCAGGGTTTGTTCATACCGTGGCAATATCTGGTCAGGATATTGCAATATGGACTGCCAGTAGCTTTCACCGAGACCGATGATATCGTCTCTTTCCAGGATTTTTGCCAGGTCTTGCCGGGTGATGCCGCGAGCCGCGCTGCTGATGGAGACCACCGCCGGGGCGGTGGCCAGAATTTTGATGGGCTGGTCCTTTAAAGATTCCAGAAAATCAATGACCCCGTCAACTCCGCAGACGGGATAGGGTTCCAGGGTTTCGGTGACCACCGTGGTGGTGCCCCCGGGGATCACGTGTTTTAAAAATTCGGCGGCTGTAAACATCCAGGCGATATGGGTATGCCCGTCAATCAGGCCGGGGATAACGATGCGGCCGTCGGCGTCGATGACCTCGGTCCGGGGCCCGAAAGCGTCCTGCCAGTTTGGCCCCACATAGGCAATCCATTTTCCCTTGACGGCAATCCCGTGGTCTTTCAGGATTTCGCCCGTGTAGACATTAACGATGCTGGCATTGGTAACCACCAGGTCCGCTTTTTCTTCACCCAGTGCCACCTTGATTAACTGCTGCATTTCCAGAGGGGTCTTGGGTTTCAGAGTTCCTATTTTTGTCATTGTTGTTTATTATCTTCCTTTAGTGAATGCTTTGTAGGCTAAAAATAAAAAATGAATGGATTCGCTTTTATATAAAGTAAAATTAGACAGGATTTACAGGATCTTGTTGATACTCGCTTCAACCCAATCAACCCAATCAACTCATTAACACACGAACACCTCCACCGGTACCTTGCTGATCAAACGTACGCCGGTGGTCGTGACCACAAAAACGCTCTCGATGCCGACGGCAAATTGGTTTTCATAAACCATTTTCGGTTCCAGGGCAAAAGTCATTCCGGCTTCCAGGCGGTCTTTTCGGTTGTGGGCGATGATGTGCGGTTCGATCAATTCCAGGCCGATCCCATGGCCGATAAAGGTCACCTTGTACCCCGGTATCCCCAGATACGGCGTTGCATATCCCAGGGATTTTGCCAGTGCCGCCGAATAGTCAAACAATTCCCCCACGGTTATCCCCGGGCGTGCTTTTTCCAGGACGCGGTTGTGGATCTCAATGGCAGCCAGGCTGGCCTCCATGGCCCGCCTGGGCATGGACCCAACGGCAAACATACGGGTTTCATCCATATGATACCCGTTGCGCACGGATCCCAGATCCACCATCACCGGCTCGTCCACACGGATTTTTTTGGGGCCGGCTCCTACCGGAAAGGCCGCCGAGGTTCCCTCGCCGCTGGCCGGAGAGTCCAGCAGTCCCACCATGGCACCGCTTTTTCCGCTCAGCACGTGCCAGGGGTAGCCTTCGGTCTGGTAGTGTCTGACCCGCAGTTGTGAAGCATGCCCCAGCCTGCGGGCATAGGTTTCAAAGATGCCGCTAAATTCCATTTCCGTGAGCCCCGGGCGAAGGGCGGTGCGCATAAATTCAAAGGTCCGGGCGGTCATTTCGGCCGTGTTTTCCATCTGGGCGATTTCCCAGTCGGACTTGATCCTCCTGACCTCCAATATATGGGAAGAGGCGTCGACCCATTTTTGGGCGGGTAAAAGGCGGCGGTAAAAATTAAAATCATTGACGGGCAGCACGTCCAGTTCAAATCCCAGTACATCGGGAAGGGTGCCGAAAAAATCGGTGATAAGCCCTGGAATTTCTTTAATCGACTCTATTTTCAGAATGTCAGCGATTTCGGATTCCCGCCGGGCCCGGGGCAGGTACTGCTTGATAAACAAAAGGGGCGATCCTTCGTCCGGAATATAAATAAAACCGTTTTGGGCGGTTCCGGAAAAATAGAACAGGTCCACCCGCTGGACAATGAACAGCCCGCCGATATTTTCCTGTTGCAGCAACCGCTGGATGTTCAGTGTGCGGGCCTCAATTTCGGAAGCGGGGACTTTGAAGTGGTTTAGAGATTCCATTGTGGCAATTGTTATGAATTGGTTTGCTATTAATTTCAAGCTAATAGGCACTTTGCTATACTATCGGAAGAAAATTTTGTCCAGTACTAATTTGCGGCAGGACTTCACCCTTTCTAATTGTTGCCGATAGTGATAGAACCGCTCGACATGGTTTGGCGGTAATTTTTTTCGAATGGGACAGGAAAACGAATGCAGTATCTGAGGCGGCGATGGAATAGGGCAGGGGGTTACCGGGAAGTTCTGGCGGTTGCGGTACCGTTGGTCTTGAGCACGGCAACCTGGTCGGTGCAGCACTTTGTGGACCGGATGTTCTTGACCTGGTATTCCCCGGAGGCCATTGCGGCGGCCATGCCGGCGGGGATGCTCTATTTTTCCATTGTCAGCATCTTCATGGGCACGGCGGGTTACGCGACGACGTTTGTGGCCCAGTATTACGGTGCCGGACGCTACCACCGCATCGGCCCCGTGCTGTGGCAGGGAGTCTACATCTCTTTGCTCGGCGGGCTGGTGCTGCTGGCGGTCATTCCGTTTGCCGGACCTGTATTCAGCCTGGTGGGTCATAGCCCACTGGTGCAGCAAAACGAGGTGGCCTATTTCGAGATTTTGTGCCTGGGCGGCGGCGCTTATGTCGCATCCTATGCCCTTTCCGGATTTTTCAGCGGCCGGGGCAAAACCTGGCCCGTGATGTGGGTCAACATCTTTACCACCGTGGTCAACCTGGTCCTGGATTATGCCCTGATTTTCGGCCACTGGGGTTTTCCCGCCATGGGTATCCGGGGAGCGGCCATTGCCACGGTGGTCGCCGGGATGTTTTCCCTGCTGGTGTTTTTTATCCTGCTGAGCAGCAACAAAATTGACAACACCTACCACACCCTCCGGGGGTGGCGCCTGAAAAAAGATCTCCTGTTGCGCCTGCTGCGTTTTGGTTTTCCCTCCGGCGTGCAATTTTTCCTGGAAATGGCCGGCTTTACCGGGTTTGTCCTGGTGGTGGGCCACCTGGGAACCGCCAGCCTGGCCGCTACCAATATCGCTTTCAACATTAACACCCTGGCATTTATGCCCATGATCGGATGTGGCATCGCCATATCGGTGCTGGTGGGCCAGTACATGGGGGCGGACAAACCGGATCTGGCCCAGTCGGCCGTCTATTCGGGGTTTCACATGACGTTTGTCTACATGGTCAGCATTGCGGCGGCTTACGTACTGGTACCGGATATTTTTG
This sequence comes from Desulfobacterales bacterium, assembly GCA_029939875.1. Lineage (GTDB taxonomy): Bacteria > Desulfobacterota > Desulfobacteria > Desulfobacterales > JAFDCJ01 > JAFDCJ01. Next base: position 880 of record JAOZSC010000049.1, on the reverse strand, counting down.
TAGCCCCCTTCGCGTTGCAGGCAGACCCACAGGGTTTTGGTGAGATTTATCGCTACAGCGTCATTTTACTGCGCTTTGTAGCGGTATATTCCGTATTTGACACCATGAACATCATCTTTTGCTCGGCCATCAAGGGGGCTGGCGATACCCGTTACGTGATGTCGGTAACCATCGCCCTGTCAGTGGGCATCCTGATTGTTCCGGTGTATCTTTCGGTGGTGGTCTTCGAATTAGGCCTGATGGTGGCCTGGGTGTTTGCCACCGCCTATGTCACCTTGCTGGGGATGACCTTCTACCTTCGTTTTCTCGGTGGTAAATGGAAGATCATGCGGGTGATCGAACGACGGGTGCCGGTTGCCAAACCCGGTCCGTCTAGACTGGGACGGGTGGTGGAATGAGCATGGTGTTGACCCATGCTGTCGGCTCTCTGAGGCCGGCGTGTTGTTGAGACTTCGGACGGCAGGTACCGCATACCTTACGTCTCTTTGCGGCGCTTTTCTTCGTTGCGGATTTCGCGGCGCAGTAGTTTGCCGACCTTGGACTTGGGCAGCATGTCCCTGAATTCGATGTAATGCGGTACCTTGTAAGATACCAGGGTCTGCCGGCACCACTTGATAAGCTCATAGCCGGTGATGCCCTTGATGTCTTCTTTGAGCACCACGTAAGCCTTGATACGTTCGCCCACCTTTTCGTCGGGCACCCCCACCACGCAGGAAGCGATAACGGCCGGATGTTCCTGGAGCACGGATTCGATCTCCGATGCCGAGACCCGGTACCCCTTGTGCTTGATGGTGTCCACCGTGCGGTCCACGAAATACAGGTTGTCATCTTCATCCATGGACATGATGTCGGCGGTGCGGTACCATTTTCTTCCGTCTAT
>JAOZSC010000460.1 GCA_029939875.1 Desulfobacterales bacterium | reverse complement strand
CAACTGTTATTAGTATAGCAAATTTCTTTGTCATTTTAAGCAGTTAAATTTATTTTACTCCAAAGGGCCGAATGGTCAGACGGTGGCCGTCGGTGGTCAGCCGCACGGCACCGTTTTTAGCGGTATAATAAATTCGGCAATTTCGACTTTCATATCTTTTCACCACCGCCGGATGCGGGAATTGGTATCGTCCCTTACGGCCCGCGGAAAAAATGACCACTGCAGGCTTTACGGTATCCAGAAAAACCCGACAGCTTGACGATCGGCTGCCGTGGTGCGGTGCCATCAGCACGGTGCTGTCCAGCCCTCCGGCGGCCAGACCCACCAGTTCTTTTTCAGCCGCCACCATAATATCACCGGGAAAAAGAAATGATGTCGCGCCCAGCGATAAGCGAACCACCAGGGAATTGTTGTTCGTGTTGCGCCATTTTTCTGATTTTTTGCGCACCAGAAAATCTTGGGGTGGATATAAAAAATCCACCTCGATACCATTAATCCTTCGTTTTCGCGCAACCGCGGCAAAGGCCGGATGGGAGATATTATTCATGCGGACAACTTCTACAAAACGTGCATAACCCTTTGTATCCTGTCCCTCTCCGTTGGTCCATACCTTTTTGACATGAAAATGCCCGGCAATATATATCAGACCGTTGAGATGATCGCTGTTGGGATGGGAAAGGATCAATTCATCCACGGTTCGTATTTTCTTGCGCCACAAAAACGGGGCAATAACCCGGGCCCCCATGTCGAAAACCGTATTGTCAGAAAAGCCGCCCCCATCGATCAGGATGGTATAGCCGCCGGGCAACTCCACCAGTGAGGCACTGCCGTTGCCGACATCGATGGCTGTCACCCTCAGGTCCGGGTGCCAGAAGCGCTGGTACATCCAGTAGCCGCTGTCGGCGGCCAGGACCACCAATACCAGCACCACGGCAACAGCCGGGAAATTGACCAGCAACATCCTTGCAGCTGTATCCTTTACGGGCTGCCGGGAACTTTCGGTGCAAAGTGCTCCATCGCCAGCAGGCTGATTGGCCGGATTTCCGAAAAAACCAACGCCCCAACGGCCGATACCCGACGGCCGACGCCCCAGGTTCAGCAATGCCCACCCCAGCAGGTAATAGCAGCCAATTTCAAGCAAACTCGGTGTCACGGTTTGAACCGCCGCAAAGGGTAAATCAGCAAAAAAATGCACCAGGTCCAAAACCAGTGACAGGATGCGGGCACCGACCAGAACACAACCGGACGCCAGGGTTGTGCTCAGTGGCAGCATAAAAAGTCCCACCAGGCCCATCGGGATCACGATAAAACCCACCGCTGGAACCACCACGAAGTTGACGGCCAGCCCGATCAACGAGACCTGATTGAAGTAAAACATGACCAGCGGCAGGCTCCCGCAAATGGCAAAAAAAGAAACCATAAAAAATAAATGCAGCCGCCTTCTCATCCCGGGGGCCCAGGTCATTTTTGCCGGTTTCCGTGACGGTTGCACGGGTTGCTGGACCCGAGACAATCCATAGATAATGGAAAACGCGGCGGCAAAAGACAGCTGAAAGGAAATCGAATAAAGCGATGCAGGACTTGCCACCAGAATCGCCAGGGCAGCCAGCGCGAGGGTGTTGATCGCATCCTGTCGACTTTCAAATAAATAGGTCATTAAAAAAACAAGGACCATGATCACGGCGCGCTGGGTCGACGGCGACATGCCTGCAATCAGCCCGTAGGTCAGCACCGGCAGCAGAGATAAAACAGCGGCGGCCTTCCGCGTCCAGGCGCGCCACAAAAGCGGTTTGATCCATACCAGCAGTCGATGAAAAAAGATAAAGGCCACAGAGGCCACAATTCCGATGTGAAGCCCCGAAATAGCCAGCAAGTGCCCCACCCCGGCCCGGTTAAATGCATCTCGCGTCGCAGGCTCAATGCCGGTACGATCGCCGATAATCAGGGCTTTAAACACTTCTGCCGCCTGGCCCCGGCCGGCCCGATCCATCAGGGCCGCCATTTGTGCGCGCACACCATTTATAAGGCGAACCAGTCCCTGGCCGGTGGTGTGTCTGTCAACCAGGGATAATTTTTCCGCCCGCACGTAGGCCGAGGCCCAGATGCCTTTAAAGGCCATGTATTGCTTGTAGTCAAACCCGCCGGGATTGTTAAAATTTGTAAATGAACGTGGACGACAGGTAAATGATACCCGGTCCCCGGCGGCAAGCACCGGCAATGGGCCCGTGGCCGTCACCCGCAGCCTTCCGCAGACCGGAATCGTTTGCTGTTTGTCGCCCAGGGATTCAAGCCGTAAAATAAAACGGGTGCGAAATTTTATTCGTTGCGGCCGTTCTTCGATGCATCCGACAACCTTCCAGCGGTGGGTATCAGCGTAATGAATGACGTGACTGGCGGGAAATACGGGGGCCGCCCATGGCTGGATGGACAGATAGCCCAGGGCAGCGATAATCAAAAGAGGCGATACAAGGCAGGCTCGGCGCTGATAGAGGCACCAAACAACGTGAACTGTCGCTGCAAGCGCCGCCACTGCGGCCCAGATTGTAAACCCGGAAATCTCGACCCCCAGTACGATTCCGCCCATGAGGACCAGCAGCAGCGGGATGGCGGGACGAAAAAAAACAACCGTTCGCGGATCGTCTCTCGTCTGAGGTAGCAACCTCTCATTCATGGCAGTCAATATGCACCGTCAGCCAGTCCGCTGGATGGCGGCCCCCAGAGCGGCAAACTTTTTTTCTATGGACTGATATCCACGATCCAGGTGATAAACACGGTTTACCTGGGTAGCCCCCTCTGCGACCAGCCCGGCCAGAATCAG
>JAOZSC010000459.1 GCA_029939875.1 Desulfobacterales bacterium | reverse complement strand
CTGCCGGCAAAAGCGTTGCGGAAATAGTCATCTATCAGCCGGGCATGCTGCTGTAAAAAATCCGGTTGCCGGCCTTTGATGAGACGCGCGACCAGGGCTTCAATTTGCTGTTGCAGTACCGGGCGGGATGCACCGGCCGGTTGAATCGGTATTGATACAGGCATCGGATAAATTTCCGGCTAAAGGCAATAAAAACAATAAGGATAAAGCAACAGGTATGCCAAAATAAGAATCATATGTTATTTCAGCTTGATATAACAAATGCTATGATTTTGTTACGGTTGATAGAATACAAAAATGTAAGTTTTAAGGCCAAGAATATACAAAAATGTAACCTGCCGCGTTAAAAATTTCAATCTGTTTGAGAAGCTTGCGACGAGTTGTTGAAATTGAGCCAACCGATTCGATGGCGCCCCAAATGGACACCTTAAGCGAAATCAAAATGCATGTTGCGCACCGCTGACCGCAACTTTTTGGGAAGTTACCTATATAATGTATAACAGCTTGAAATTATAACCAACATGACAACAGCTATATCATCTTAATTTTTTTCCTGCGGTCTCTGCAGCTTAGCGGTAAATTTTTTTACCCCGGTGGGCAGAAAAATGTCTGCCAGGTTTCAGCCACCCGCCGCCGCAGCCGGTCGAATTTATCCTGGGGCACCCGGGCCGGCTTTTCCTGGAGACTGAGCTGATGGGCCGCGGCACGGTAGATCAGGTAGGCATGTTTGAGGATGTGAGCGCTGTATTCATCCAGCGATCCGGTTTCAATCAGGGCCTGGATCAGTCGGACGTTGTCGGTCCACTGCAGCAGGCCCGGATATCGATGCGCATGCCGCAGCACCAGGTACTGCACTAAAAACTCAATATCCACCATACCACCAATGCCCTGCTTGAGGTCAAAAAGGCCGGCTTCGGGTTTTAAAAGCTGCCGACGCATCTTTTCGCGCATATGGGCAACTTCTTTTTGCAACCCGCCCCGGGAGCGGCGACGAACGAGGACGCCGGCCCGCAGAGCTTTAAATCGTCCGGCCAGGGTGTCGTCACCACCGATCGGCCGGGCCTTGATCAGGGCCTGGTGCTCCCAGGTCCAGGCATCGTCAGCCTGGTAGGCGGCAAAAGCATCCATATGGCTGACCAGCATGCCGGAACTGCCACTGGGCCTCAGGCGTGTATCGACATCATAGGCCCGGCCCGCCCGGGTATGAGCGCTCAGGATATGAATCACCCGCTGACCGAGACGGTTGTAAAATTGGGCGCTGTCAACCGGGTGCTGCCCGCCCCGGGTCGGCCGGTTCGAGCCGGCGTGCAGAAACACCAGGTCCAGGTCCGAGCCATATCCAAGTTCCAGCCCCCCCAGCTTGCCGTAAGCGATGACCACAAAACCCCGGCCGCAGGACTTCCCATCCAGCCGGCAGTGGGGATGGCCGTGTTTTTGCACCAGGTGATGCCAGGCCAGATTGACCACTTCGGCCACAATAATTTCAGCGATTTGAGACAGATAATCGCTGACGCGCATCAACGGCAGGGCCGCAGTGACATCGGCAGCCGCCACACGCAACACATTGATTTGTTTGAAAATACACAATTGCTCTATCTGATATTCCAGGTCCCCGGCGGGCACCTGAGCCAGACGCTGTCGCAACCTGCGCTGCATCTCCTCTGTTCGGGGGGGGCGGTACAGGGTGCGTGGGTCCAGCAGCTCATCGAGCAGCACCGGATGTCTGGCCAGAAACGAGGCGATCCACGGGCTGACACTTGAGAGTTTGATCAGGTGCCCGAGGGCAACCGGATTTTCCAGCAGCAGCGCCAGGTAGCTGGTACGTCGTTCAATGGCCTTGATCAGGTCGATGATCCGAGCGAGGGTAACCATCGGTTGGGAACCGCCGCCGATTTCTTTTAAAAGCTGAGGCACCAGTCTGTCGAGCCGCCAACGGCCCCTGGAACTCAAAGCGCGGGTTTTCGGATCACTTCTCAAATAATCCAGTAGAAGCAGCACCTCATCGGGTTGTTTATAACCCGTGGCAACAAGCATTTCGGCTGCCGCCGGGCCGGTCAATCGGTTTTGCCACACGGCCTGCAGATGATCATCGTCTATCTCCTGTCGGCTTTCGGCGTCACCGGCTTCCAGCAACATCTGGAAGTGGTGGTGAACACGCTGGCGGTGTTTTTCCAGCAATGACTGAAAGGATCTTCCGTCTGCCAGGCCCATGGAAGCCGCCAGGCGCAAAATTGCGCTTTCATCGCTCGGCAGTTCATGGGTCTGCTGATCGTCAAAGGCCTGCAGCCGGTTTTCGACGGTACGCAAGAAAACATAGGCGGTACTCAGTTCGTTGCAGACGGCCTGCGGGATATGATGCTCTGCAGCGAGAACGGACAGGACCTTCAAAATTCCGGTATCCTGAAGCGCAGGATTTACACCACCGCGAATCAGCTGAAAAATCTGGCCGAAAAACTCAATTTCACGGATACCACCCGGTCCGATTTTAATGTTGTTTTGCATGCCCTTGCGCTTGACTTCCAGGGAGATCATTTTTTTCATCTCTCGTAAAGATTCAAACGCACTGTAATCCAGATAGCGGCGATAGATAAATGGCTGGATCCTTTGCAGCAGACGGTTTCCGGCCTGTTTATCACCCGCTGCGGCCCGGGCCTTGATCAGGGCATAGCGTTCCCATTCACGCCCCTGCTCCAGGTAGTAATGCTCCATGGCTTCAAAATCCATGGCCAACGGGCCGCTTTCACCGAACGGGCGCAGGCGCGCGTCAACGCGAAATACGAACCCATTTTGCGTCACCTGCCCGATGACCCGTATCAGC
>JAOZSC010000458.1:2280-2819 GCA_029939875.1 Desulfobacterales bacterium | reverse complement strand
CTGCGCGACCTGGACCGCTTCCATTATATTTATGTTCTTTATTTTATCGACCGGGTGAACAAAGCGATATCGATGACCGTATCTCCTTCCTGGACTCCGGGCAGTGAGGTCGGCGTGTTTGCGAGCCGATCACCGGTGCGGCCGAATTGCCTGGGCCTGAGCATCGTGCGGATTAAACACATCACCGGCAACCAGATTGTTACATCGGGTCTGGATGTCTTTGACGGCACACCGCTGCTGGACCTTAAACCTTACATCAAGGAGCTTGATTCCAAATCCGATGCCAATTACGGGTGGCTGGAAGACCTCGATGACCGGGACCATTTGATGCTGCACATCAAAGGCATCCCGCATGACTATTAAACCCAATCAAAATTGGGCCATTACCACAACAAGGGGAGGATTCACGAAATGGCAAAACCGATCGTGTTTGTGTGTATTGTCCTGGCCTGCCTGCTCCCGGGTTCAATGGGACGAGCTGAATCTCCTGCGGATACACCCCCCGCCTGCCTGACCTCTTTTTTCACCAACAGCCTGCA
>JAOZSC010000458.1:0-2270 GCA_029939875.1 Desulfobacterales bacterium | reverse complement strand
AGCCTGCACTTCACCGGGGAGGGCATGCGCCGCTGGTACGAGGAAGACGGCGGATTTAAAAAAATTACCAACATCCCCTATGACCAGCTGAACTGCAAAAAATGCCATGTGAAAAGCTGTGACCAGTGTCACATGGCAAAAAAACATGCCAAATCGGTGTTCAAAAGAAAAAAAGCCCGGGATATGAACACCTGCCTGCCCTGCCACGGCCGCGAGGGATTGACCTTTAAATTTGATGGGGCCCAGGACCGTCTGGATGTTCATATCGCCTCCGGTATGGTTTGTGCCAGCTGCCACCGGCACTATGATGTGCACGGCGACGGGCGTTTCCGGCCATCCATGCGTCACCCCAAGGCAGTTCGCACCAATTGCCAGGGATGCCATGTGGATCAAAACATAGAATCTCCCGAATTCGATGCCGAAACGGTCAGTCACAAGGTCCACGGCGGCAAACTGGATTGTGCCGCCTGCCATGTGCGCAACACCATGGCCTGTTATAACTGCCATTTCGATACCTTCTTAAAAACCGGATCTAAAAAAGGCACCTTTTTCCCCATGAAGGACTGGATGCTGCTGATCAACTACAACGGCAAGGTCACTTCCGGCAGTGTCATGTCTCTGGTCTACCAGAATAAAAAATTCATCGCCTATGTCCCCTACTACACCCATTCGGTGTCTGCAGAAGGCCGCAGCTGTGACGAATGCCACCAGAATGAAGCGGTGCGCCGGATGCAGCGGGGCGAAAAGGTGCCGGTGGTGGATTTTAAAAACGGCAAAGTGGTGCCATGGAAAGGCGTGGTGCCGGTGGTGCCGGAAAAACTGGACTGGATCTTTTTAAATAAAACCAAAGAGGGTTGGAAACCCGTTCCCAACAAAGAAAAGCCCAAAGTCCAGTTCGCCGCTTACGGAACCCCGCTGACGGCCGAACAGTTGCAAAAGATGGAGAAAAAAGCCTCACCAGAAGAAAACGGTAAATAAGGATAGCGAATGAAATATCGCTGGAAACTGCTGATCCTGCTGCTTTGCATTTCAATTGCCCCGGTGATCAGCCTCCGAATCTTCGGCATCCACAATGTCCACCTGATGGCCGAAGCGCTCATTGAGCAGATCAGACAAAAGCAGGAAGATGCGGTCGCCGGCAGGCTGCATAACCTCATCCAGGATTATTCCAGGGCCATTGAAACCATCCGGGAAAAAGTCGAGATGGCCCTGTTTTTTCAAACTTTCGCGATAACAAGGATTCTGCCGGCATACAAGGTGCCGGGTAGCCGAAATCCGGGGCCGCTGAGTTCCGGTCCAAGTGCGCTGACGTCGTTTGGAGGTAATTCACAACAATGCTTTTCGGTGCCTGACGGTATCAATGAAAAACAGGCAAAAACCGATATCGCCGTCCTGCAAATGATGACCTCCATTTACCAGGCGGTTGCGCAATATCTCGGGCCCCTTGTGCTCAGACAATATAGCGCCCTTGAAAACGGGATTTTCAGCGTTTATCCCTGCCGCCGTGCAACCCGATTCCGGGTAGATGCCAGGGATAAAACCTGGTATAAATCCGCCTTTGAAGAAAAACTGACAGCCTGGTCCAGGCCCTACCCCGATCCGGTCAGCGGACGGATCGTCATGGCGGTCTCTTTGCCCGTTACCCGGGAAGATGAAAGCCTTGTCGGGGTCACCAGCCTACTGGTGCCCCTGAACAGTCTCATCGACCCGGCGCTTTCAATCTTTGACAGGCCGGGAGGAACGCTTTCATTTCTATGCACCCTGGCCATTGACCCCTCTACCGGCAAAGCCGGTGCCAAAATTGTCGCCTCCAGGCAGCGGTCGGAATCTCCCTCAGCAGGTGCAAACACCGGCAAGGGACTGCAATGGCTGGTGTCATCGGATCAAACCCAGCTTAGAGAGTTAATAGAAGATTTTGCGCAACGCCGGTACCATATTCGCCAGATGCCATTCAACGGACGCATGAGTTACTGGGCCTATGGCCCCCTGCTGCACCACGGCACTGCCTTTGTCTTCGTCATCCCCCGGGATACAATACTGGAGCAAAACCCGCAGGTCGTCCAACTCATCCGCCAGCGCGTCGGCCGAGTTGAATGGATCACAGCCGTTTTTCTGGCTGTGCTGGTCCTGCTGGCCGTCTTTCTCGCGCTGCGGTTCTCACGCACCGTTACCCGGCCGCTGGAATCTTTATCCAATGCCGCCAGAAAGCTTGCCGCCGGAAATTTTGAGACCATTGTGACCATTAAATCAAATGATGAATTCGCCGACCT
>JAOZSC010000457.1 GCA_029939875.1 Desulfobacterales bacterium | reverse complement strand
TGGGCAAGAAGTATTCAGGCCCCCGGGCAGATCAACGCCGGATGATTATGCGATTCTGCGCAGAGGTCATCAAGAATTTGACCGGCAAAAGGGGCGTGTTTGCAAGTAAAATTGCTTTTGTTTCCACCGGCACCGGCAATAAAGAGATTTACAGTTGTGATTTTGATGGTTATAATCGTCAACAGGTGACTCGCAATCATTCGATTACCCTGTTTCCGGCCTGGTCTTCCAGTGGACGGTATCTGGCTTATACCTCCTACAAAGGGGGCAAACCCGACCTTTATATTAAAAATCTGGCCGAAATGCAGGAGACCGTGGTCGCCCGGCCGGGGCTCAACATCACGCCGGCCTGGGTCCCGGGCAAATTCGAATTGGCGGCCACCATGTCCTTTTCCGGTGATCAGGAAATTTATCTGTTGACTGGATCGGGGAAAATTATTAAAAGATTAACAGGGATGCGCGGCAGCGACGTGTCTCCGACCTGGTCTCCGGACGCCAGGAAACTGGCTTTTGTTTCCAACCGGGCGGGAACTCCCCAGGTTTATGTCAAGGATCTGGCAACCGGGCGGACAAGACGGCTGACCTTTGAAGGCAATTACAATACCCAGCCGAACTGGTCACCTCTGGGCGATAAAATTGCGTACACCGGGATGGTGGACGGCCGACACAACATTTTCGTGATTGATGTCGACGGCCGGCAGCCTGTTCAGCTGACCCGTGAATCCGGTGACAATGAAGCGGCGTCATGGTCGCCGGATGGAAGCCTGATTGTTTTCAGCTCAACCCGTGAAGGGCCTTCAAGAGTTTATGTGATGACTGCTTACGGAACGGATCAACGGCGTTTGCTGGTGATGTCCGGTGAGCAGATGAACCCCAAATGGTCTATGAATGATATTAATCCCTAAGGTATGTTGGACTGTGAAAGGAGGAAAAAATGTACAAGAAAATCTGGATTGTTTTGGCTCTGGTGTTGGTCATTCCCGCATTGATGTTTACCGTATCCTGTCAGAAAAAAGTGGTGGCCGAAACTCCGGAGCCCGCCGCGAAGGCGGAACCTGCCCCGGAAGTGGCTAAAGAAGAGCCTGCCCCCGCACCGGTATACAAGGCACCGGATGTGACGATGCAGGAAGACATTTATTTTGAGTTTGATAAATCATCGCTGACGCCCGCCGCCCAGGACAACCTGCTGCGCAAAGCCGAATGGCTGCGCAACAATCCGGATGCAACGGCAACCATTGAGGGCCATTGCGATGACCGGGGCACGAACGAATACAACCTTGCCCTGGGGGACCGCCGCGCGGAAAGCGCCAAGGCTTTCCTGGTGGATCTTGGCATTGAAGTGTCAAGGTTGACCACGATCAGCTATGGTGAAGAACGGCCGGTATGCACGGATCAAACCGATGAGTGCTGGGCGAAAAACAGGCGCGACCACTTTGTGGCAAACTAGTTTCCATCCGACACAATGAAGCTGCGGTTGGTTGATCGTCAACGGTATTGCGAGATTGTTAAAAATGACCGCCGGCAGTGTTTTTTGCCGGCGGTCACTATATCCATGGCCGACCTTGCCCGGTGGTCCGCTTTTTAATGTCCGAATTCATCCACGAGAGACATACTGCTATGAACGTATCCTTCGTGAAAATGGCTGTATTCATCAGCGGCGTCTGCCTGTTGTTTTTTTCCGGTTGCGTGACCCAGCAGGAAATGGGCAGCCTGGATAACCGGATCAGTGAGCTTGAACTTCGCAATGTCGAAACGCGTAAAACCAGCCAGGCCTTAAAATCCGGTCTGAACAGCCGCACCCAGCAGGAGCAGGCGTTGCGGCGACAAGCGGCCTCCGTGCGGGCACGCATGGAGGCGTTGGACGAAGAACTGCGGATTTTATCGGGCAAGGTTGAAGAACTTGAATATCAGCTCAAACAGCGGAAGGATGCAGATTCAGCTGCCGTCAAGGCCCAACAGGTGCAGGTGAGTGAATTGTTTAAGGCCGCCAAGGGCAATGAGGAACGTATCTTGCGGCTCGAGCAGTATTTGAACCTGGAACCGTCCGCCAAGACCCCGCTGCCCCCCAAGCCGGCTGCAAAAATAAAAGCCGGCACCCAGACACCACCGCCGCTGTCCGAAGATGAGATTTACCGGATGGCAAAACAGGCGTTTGACCAGGGCGACGCCGATACCGCTAAAAAGAAATTTAAAGAACTCATCGAAAGGTATCCCAAATCGGAGCGGGCCGACAATGCCCAGTTTTGGATCGGTGAAATTTACTACCGTGAAAAATGGTATGAGAAAGCCATACTCGAATATCAAAAAGTCATCGAGAACTATCCCAAAGGCAACAAGGTGCCGGCATCTCTTTTAAAACAGGGGCTGGCTTTTAAAAACTTAGGCGATAAGGCCAACGCCCGTTTGATTTTAGAAGAACTTATCAGAAAATATCCTAAGACCAGCGAAGCCAAAATTGCCCGGGATAAGCTGAAGAACTTGAAATAGAATGCCGGTGGATAGGCCGGCGGCAAGTCGGGATGGGCCGGTACGTTGCAGGCATTTTTCAGGGGAAAAAAACAGAGGGCCGGATGATTACAGTTATTGGTATAGATCCGGGCCTGGCGGCAACCGGTGTCGGAATTGTGCGGGGAAACGGGAGACAGGTCACCGGCTATTCCTTCGGTAGCATCCATACTTCCAAAAGCACTCCGTTGCCGGAGCGCCTCGATCAAATCTTTTCAAAATTGCTCCAGTTGTTAAAAGATGAGCGGCCTGATGTGATGGTGGTAGAAGATGTTTTTTCCCTGGGAAGATATCCGAAATCAGGCATTACCCTTGG
>JAOZSC010000456.1 GCA_029939875.1 Desulfobacterales bacterium | reverse complement strand
AGGAGCACCACGGGTGCAGCCGGATATCCGGGTACCGGGTCTCCGAAGACAGCCAATATACCTTGTTGCGTCTGCTGGCATTGATTACCACATCGCCTCCGTCGAAATCACCGAAAAAAACAATGGTGCGATGAGAAAAAGGCCACTGCCGGTGTTCTACCGGCTCCCACTGCTGTCGAATACGGACGGCGCGCAACCCGGCGTTGGGTGCGTCATACAGTTGCACATCGCCTGCGGTCACCGCTGCGGTGGCGATGCAGCTGTAAAAACGAGCCTGTTCCAGGCATGATCCGGAGGTATCGAGAATTACGACAACAGCTTCTTTTTCCCTGCTCAGGCGGCACTGGGAAAGCGGTCTGCGGTCCAGGTGACGGGCCATCAGGTCGGGCATGCTCCATTGATCGTCACCAGCGATAGGCCAGCCGGACAGATCCTCTGCGATCTTCGAAATCATCCGCGCAAAGGTGGCGGTGATGCGTTTTCGTCGAAGCTGTTCCAGATAAAAAGCCTTGTTATGGTTGATGGCCGTGGCTCCGGAGCGCTCCTCCCCCGGCTCTTCCAGTACGGTAATCACCCTGGCGGCAGGGCGTGGGGTCATGTCCGGGCAATTGTTCGAGCGGCTCAATCGCTTGATGTCCGGGCGCCTTTTCTTTTTTATCCCGGCAGCCTCAAGGGGTTGCTCGGAATAGACAAGTTCAGGCGGTTCGATTCGATCCAGATGGCGTCTCCAGGAACGTTCAAGTCTGGGCATCGACTGGCTCCTTGAGGTAATGCTGGTAAATTATGCCATTTTGCCCAATCCATTTGCTTTCCCCGAACTGCCCCCACGACCGCCCGAAACAGGCGTTAAACGCATCCCGGCGCCCCAGATGGACAATAATTTCAGCACCCTTTTTCGGGGTCCAGCGCAGATCGATCCCCTCCATCTTCGCCAGAATCTCATCTCTGGAAAACTTTACGACCAAAATAGGCGCCCAGTCCTGCAACGCTTTAACGTCCTGCCAGCCGGCCCGGGGTTCTGTGAGCAGCACCTCACCGTTCTGGCCCCACAGACCGTTTAACATCTGCACATCCCTCAACAGCAATTTGTTTTTCAGTAAAATCATCCGATTGGGGGTTACTTGCGCCCAGTCCCCGAGATTGTCCGGTTTTGCGCCGGGTTTTTCAACAAGGCGCACGATTTCGCTGTAAGCCTTTTGATTCATTTCGAGAATCCCCGTGGTACCCCTCATATCCGGATCTTTCTGCGGCACATCGATTAATTCATCGAACCCGTGGATTTCGGCCAGTCTCGGCATGGCAAGGCTTTGCAGTGTCTCATCATCAGGAGCAAGTGTTTTTTGACGCACGTCATAGGCGTTGGCATCCAATCGCAGCCGGGCGCGCTGCCGCCATTGAACCGGTTCATTTTCAACCTGCCGCAGCAATTCATGGGCCTCATCGGTTTTGGTGACGAACTGATACACCAACGCATCCCAGTCAGTCCTGTCACCTAATGTTGTGATGGCATCCAGAAACTGGCGCAGTTCCTGAATCGTTGCCGGTTTCGGCAGTTTGGCGACCAAGCAGCGCTCATATAAAATAATGGCATTATACAGGTAGGGATGATCTTTGTGGGTCAGCAAAAGCGCCCGATGCACGGCAGACGGGGTTAAGGGTTTGAATTCTATTTTTGGCAGCCGTCGGATAAGCGGCTCGCTGAGTTCCCGCTCTATATTGACGGTGAGAAATACAATCAGACGGGAAAGATCCGCAGTATAGGTGCGGCCGGAAAAATTGATGCGGCCGGTCTGCAGAAAATCGAGTAAAAATGAATCGGCGCTGGGCCTTGTTTTGTCCCATTCATCTAAAACGAGAAGCACACGCTTGCCATCGTCGTTGCGCAACGTGGCTTGCACTGCCTGGAGGATCACACCGTCATGAAGTTTGATGCCACTGATGGTGTTTTCGCTGGGCAGCATTTTCACCAGCAGGTCCTCTTCACGAGTTCCCGGAAAACACTGATAAAAAAAATAGTCCGTTTTCAGGATGCCGGAAAGCACCTCCGGCAGGTAGGATTTACCGGTGCCAATGGGACCGGTGAGGACAGCACCGGCCACCGGAAAGGTATGCAACGCGGCTTTGACAGCAGCCGAAAACGATAAATCACAGATGTATCCGGCTGAATTGAGCTGTTTTTTTAGGGTTTCCATTGGACGTTCCTCAAAAAATCGAAAAAATGGCGTAATTGCTTTAAAAAATAGTCAGAAAGTCAGCTGGAAAAGCTTGACAAAAGAAATAATTAGGATATCTGATGTATTAGATATCCTAATTATTTTTTACCTAATTTAATATCTTGTTGCAACCATTATTTTTTCCCTTGCCGAAATATTCGGCCGCTTGACTTCGACGCGCCTTAAACGAGTCATCGGAGCATGACGCAGGCCCGGTTCTGCAAGGCAACAGATGACCTCTACTAGAATTACTTTTGCAATCCGTAAATAGTCTTGCCTTTTGGCGCTCTTTTCGTTATCGAAATATAGGGAGTACCCATGGCCATCGGAACCCACCCGCCAGCAAGCGAATACGACTCAAGATTTAAAATCTTCCATGAGTTAATGTCCAGCAAGGTCCGGAAAATTTTATTGGTGTCCACCCCGTATGATGCCTGGATCATGGAAAAGGACTGCCGTCTGTCCGAACGGATTATTCATGAGTACCGGGGATTAAACTTGAGCAATCCTCCCCGTCTCACGTGGGTTTCCTCGGCTGAAGAAGCCCTTGCCATGCGGGCAAGGCCGCCAACGCGGGAGGGGTATCGGTTTCCGGTCTGGAGATGACCCA